>JAFXGD010000003.1 GCA_017513285.1 Alphaproteobacteria bacterium | reverse complement strand
ATCACAATCATCATACAGACCGGTTTCTGGATTATATGCACATGTCCGCGCACCTGTACCGCCACCATCTACTGTACAAGCCACACTAGCATAGCACTCTGAAATACTGCCTGCGCCGTTTTCTTTGGTTTCACCACCATCACAGCTGTATCTTTCTGTTGATTGACCTGCCGCAGTTGGCTGCAAACATTCTTTATCACCTGCCGCACAAAATGCTTCTTGTGCCGGGCTGTAATAGGGCATCTGAACCTGTGAACAATGTTTTTCAGAGTCGTCTTCATCGTAATTCTTGGCATCATAGTACCCGGCACCACACGTCACAATGATTGTTTTTTCACAGTTCGTATTATACGCATCAATACTGCCCACAGAAGAATCAACATTAACATTCCAGTAGCAATCTCCACGTTGACCGGTGTATTCATCTGGCTCACTCCATGCGCCCTCTAAATAGCACGCACCAATTTGTGTCGCCGGCGACACGGTCGCTATACTATACCCTTCCGTCCCCAGATGTGGACAGTCATGTTTATCTAATTCCTTGTCCGCACTGTAATAGCCAGATTCGGTCTGTGTACAATCTGTATCTGCGGTGTTTTTCAAATAATGTCCCGCTGTACATGTCAATATTTTTGGCGCATCGCAATCATCAGATTTATCATACGATGTCAAAGTCGTGTTATATCGGCATGTTTTAGCACCCGTTGCATTATTGCTTGATGACACATACGCCAAATTCGTGGCATAACATTGTGACGCCAATGTCGCACCCTTGGGCGAAGATATGCTTACAGGCAATTTATCGCCATTGGCATCTGTTGCCGCCGTATATGCGTCCTCTGCCGTATCACATGGGTACATACCGACATCGTTCGTTTCATCTATATAGACCTTAATCGGGTTCGGGCAATAATTCCCCGGCTGACATTCCACACACTTTTTCTGTGCGACAGAATAATATGTACCCGCTTCACATGTCACACTGTCTTTATCATTCCATTGTGCGTCTGCTGTTGTATCGGCTGTAACTGCTGTTGTTATGAATTGTCCGCTTTCATCAATGATGGGCTGATTATCCACAGAATATCCGATACATACGCGCCCCGTTTCAGTTGGCAACACAACAGATGTTATGGAATTGATCGTCGCTGCATCCGAATACCATCCATCATTGTATTTAACGTAAATTGTTTCCAAACCATCACCCGACTTTGGATCCAAAATCACTTTATATACATTTGGCGCACATTCACTGCCACTGGCAGAATAGTTCGGATTACATTCCGTTGTATATTCACAAGACGGATATTGTTCACCATCAAAGAACTGATTACCCGTCGCAACCAGTTTGCCATTTGTAATATCTTGATTATCACATACTTTATAGCACTCAGTCGCACTGACAGAACCCTCGTCTTTTGTTGAAGTGCTATCCCCAGCAATTACACCGGCCAAGGAATCGCAATCTGTATTTTCGAGATCGCCCGCCGCACTGAAAAATCCAGCCGGCACAATTGTGCATATTGTTGGAGCATCATCATCGAGATAATGACCCGCATTACAATACGTAACGGTAATTTCACAATCTTTGGAATATTTACCGCTATTTAAATCATAGTGGCAGTTCTCCTTCTTTGCGCGACCATTATCAACCGCTACATCGCTGTATGATGCATAGCATTGTGTTGGCGCAGACGCCCCAGTACCTGATGCAATTGATGTTGCGGCATCATCCGCCGGGCACTTTCTTTGGCAGCTATCTTTTTTGTCGATTGCCACTGTTCCGCCCGGACAATAATAGCCATCCGCACATGGATTTGTGTTATCTGGTGCATAGCCAGCTTCACAGACATAGAATTCCTGAGTCCATTGTGCTGTCATGGTGACGGTTGCGCCATCTGTTGACGCCAAGTTTTTAACCGGCTCTTTATCTTCATACTCCTTTCCATCCGACCCCAGCCAGTTGTCAAATCCGAAATTTTCCAATTCAAACTTATTCTGATACAAAATACATGTTGTATCATATTCGCACTCTTGCTCTTCCATTGTGCCGGTTGCGTTTTTGTCTCCGCTTTCAAATTTAATTGTATATTTTATCGGGGTCCATTGTGCGGTAAAGGTCACATTCGCCTTAACTGTACGTTTTTCACCCGCCGCAAATGTCGCCGCACCATCATACCAACCGGCAAAGGTGTAACCCGTGCGTTCCGGCGCATTTGGCAAAGTTACCTCATTTGGCGTCCATTGGGCATACCATACACCGGTCTGATCGTACAGCGCCGACGCAACTTCAACACCCGAACTTGTTATAAACCCATTTGCATTTATGTATTGTGTTCCACCGGTTTGTGCCGAATAGTATCCATTAAAATTCGAACTAATTGTATCCGACGTTTTTTGCAAATCAACACCATCAGCACCCGATTTATATGTAACAACATACTGTTGCTGGGGCAGGGCAACACCATTCTCTCCCGTGGTCATCTGTTGGGTACGACCCTCATCTAAATATGCGCCCGCATCAAATTTAGTATAGATTTCAACTGTCCCAGGTGCGGTTGCTGCATCTTGTGACAAAGTAATGGTTGATGTCTCTGCCACACATTGTTGGTTGTCTGTATCCGGGTCTTCATAACCATCAACACAAGACCATTTGGCATAAAGCGTTTTATCGCCTGCCGAACCTTCTGAAATCTGGGTGATCTGGTCACCTTTAAAGTTGCTATCTCCATACCAACCTTTAAATACACTGTTTGCACGTGTTGGATTGGCCAAAGTTATTGTATCGCTTATATATGTATAAGACGTTGGATTTGCGGGATTATTTATTCCACCGTTTTCAAAATATGTAATTGAATACACCTTGGCATCACATGTTTCTGTAAGTACATTACCCGTAAAGTGAACGGTATCTTCACACCTAACTTCAGACTTATTGCATGCCGGATATGTATTACCATCATACCAAACTGTTTCTGGATTATAAATCACCGTCCCCACGCCATCAGATTCCGGCGCAGTATTCGTTGGGGGGCATTCATAGTAGCATGCCGTACTACGCTTTGCACCACTTTCAGACTTGGCATTCTCCTTTGCCAAAGTATTATCTGCGGCCAAATCACGGCAAGAACATGCGGTCAAATGGTTTTCGTCGTCGTCACACGAATACCAACCTGCAGGCACAACTGTACACGTCGGGGAATTATCCGCATTTCTATAATATCCCTCCACACATGACTTTGGTGTTGTGGTACACGCACCCTCTAAATAAGAGCCCACACCCGATTCCGTACTGTAATAACATGACTTGGTTGCCTTACCAACGATTTCACCTTCTACCTCCAAATCAATTGGGTCATAAGTTGCCACACACTGGGTACGCTTAGTGGCCCCCACAACGGAATTAACAGGAACTGTTACCCCACCCAAGTCACCTGCATCGGGGCATTTAATTGCACAATCTTCATTATTGGTTAAAGGTTGCGCCTCTGTGTATTTCGGACAATAATATCCCGCCTGACATTCTGTACCATCTTCCATATAGCCTTCGCTGCACGTTACCGTGCCTTGAGCCCACTGCGCTTCAAAGGTTTTATCAGACAAATAAAGCCATTTAAATGGATCCGAAACATCATCATCGCCTGTTTTCCATCCTGCAAAATCATGATTTTCCTTTGTACAGCTACCTGCGTTCGAACTTGGAGTAAAGGTGTTATCATATGTTGCGGTGGCATCTGCAGGCGGAGTGCCTGTACCATCACCACATGTATAAGTAACCGTATAGTTTATCGGTGTCCATTTTGCTGGTATTTGCGCAGTACCACTGTACACACCCAACGCATTATAGTTGCATTGCAAGAACGCTTTGGTTGTGTCGCCCGAGGCCAGACCCCATCCATCAAAGATATAACCTGTACGTTCAATTGAAGAACCGAAAGGCCCACCCGGCACAACAACAGATTCGCCACCATAAACACACGTTGTGTCCGCAACGGTGGTACCACCGTTTTCTTGATAATCAATTACAATCGTATTGCCGACACATGTTGGGTTCGGCGAGGTTCCAACGCCCGAAGTAACATTTTCGCTGCCGCCAATATGATAACCTTTGCTGCAGGTATATGAATACTGACATGTATTATTAGTGACACCGGTGAGTTCACATGAACCCACACCGCCAGACGGGGAACAATCCATACACAGATTCATCGTACAATCCAATGTTACATCAGATTTTATGTCGCACGATAATAACGCACCAGAACTGTTCACACATGCACCACCATCATATGAGCATGTTCCAAACGTTGCATTAGATGACGTTGGTATTTGTGTTAATGATGTAATTTCGGTGTTGCATTTGCCATCGCTGTACCACGCATCATCGCCGGTGCGTTTGTACAATATGCCAGGTGTCGCAGCAGTTGCGCCTTCTAAGTCGACGGATAACGTTACCGCATTACAGCGTGGCGACCAAGAACGCTTGACATAAAATGCCAAACCATTAAAGTGCCCCAATGATTCTGTGGTACATGGGACAACCGCACCTGGCGCCTTTAACGTTCCGTTAACAGACCATCCCAAGAATTCATACCCGGCGTTTGTTGGTGTGTCTGGCAACGTAAGTGTTTCATCGTACGTACACTTAATTTGAGAAATCATATCGCCAACACCATAAGTGCTGTTGGTGGTCTGGTTAAAGTTAACAGACACTTGGTTCGCAGTCCATTTGGCATATAATACCTTGTCGCCAGTGCTGCCCGCAGGAATTGATGTGATGGATTGGGTAAAGTTAGAATCCAAGTACCATCCACCAAATGTATAAAACTTGCGTGTTGGTTCCATAAATACAATTTCATCCGATTCAATACTGTACGTTGCAGGATT
>JAFXGD010000088.1 GCA_017513285.1 Alphaproteobacteria bacterium | reverse complement strand
GCGAATGCTATCGTTTGTGTGATATGGCGGACAATGCAACGGAAATGAGTGGTGCGGTCTATCAGGATGGAACAAACACATGTGAAATTGTGACATGTGGTGCGGGTTATATGTTGGAAGACGGCAAATGCGTTGATTGCCCTGCGGGCAGTGTCTGTGACGGCAACGGCGGTGGTGAAGGCGGCGATAATCAAACCTGTGCAACACTGACGGGTGGTACACATACAATGTCGGATAATAATGTCAGCAGTGTTGATTATTGTTATCGCACATGTGATATGGCGGACAATGCAACAGAAATGAGTGGTCGTGATTATTATACAGCCACAGATACATGTGAAATTGTGACATGTGATGCGGGTTATATGTTAGAAAACGGCGTTTGCGTTGATTGCCCGGCGGGCAGTGTCTGTGGTGGCAACGGCCCCGGCGATGTTAAAACCTGTACAGCATTGACGGGTGGGAAATACCCATTGTCCGATGCAAATGCGTCTGATATTGGGGATTGCTATAAAGATTGCGAGTCAACCGAATCTGCAACGATGGTTGGTCGTGATTATTATGACAACAGCAAACATCAAGATACGTGTACGATTGCAACGTGCAACCCGGGATATATACCAAGTGGTTCAGAATGTCTGGTCTGTCCAGAAGGTTCGGTATGTACAGGCGACCCAACCGGCACCAAAACCTGTGCGGAATTGACGAACAATACGCATATATATTCGGAAACCAAGGCAGATAACATCGATGATTGTTATACCGTATGTAAATCATATGATGTTGTTGGTGGTACCGCAATACCTGTTAATGATATCGAATTCTATCCGGCGGAATGCAAATACCGTGGAGAATCAGATACAGGTAATCCATGTGATATTGTCGATGGTGTTTGTGTGGAAACGTCGTGCAATTATAATTATGAGATGATTAATGGCAGATGCGAACCATGTAATCGTGAACATGCCATTACATATAAACAAGGCGGTAATTGTGTTGTTGAATCCTGTGTGATTGGATATCATCCATATGGCCAGGAATGCGCAGAAGACGTTGCCGAATGTGCTGCGCCAAATGCGGTTGCGGCGACACAAACATGGGATGTGCGTACCAACGCATTTGGGCCATGTATGATCACCGAATGTGAATCTGGATATCATTTGGCCGAAAACGTATGTCAGTTGGATGAACAAGTTTGTGAATTGCCACATGGTGTCGGTATGCGTGAATGGAATCACAATTCCAACAGATGGGGTGATTGTGTGGCGACCAAATGTGATCCGGGATATACAAATGATCCTGCACAAACCAACCAATTGTGGGAACAATGTGGCGAATGTGCCAATAAGTATTCTGCATATGGTCAAGTTGCCGCCAGCAGTTATGTCGATGAATGTGAAATTGCGGCATGCCTGTACCAAGGCGAATTGTATAACCTGGAAAACAATGAATGTGTTCAGATTTGTACAACTTATTCGGATGAAACGGGCAGCAGACGTTGGAATCCGGATACACGCAAATGCGAACATGACTGTGCAGACGGATACATGATGTGGTAATTAAAATCCCCCATTTCTGGGGGATTTTTAATTTTCATAATGACAGTCGTAGGTTAATTCAAATTTATTATTAAATTCCCCTGTTTTGTTATGAAAAAACCACCGCATTTGGGTGGTCAGAAGGTTTCTGATTTCTGACGCCTGTATCGGGGCTTCACGCCATTAACGGAACCCCCGTTAACATTGCTTAATTACAGGTCGGTCAATGTTTTTTATTTGTGTTTTTGTAAATGACGGATGTGCGCATCCATGCGTGGATTATATAATTTCGCACGTGGCATCAAGATATAATCCGGATCAATGCCCGCATTTAAAAAGTCAATGGGGTCGCACGTGTTTGCACGACGAACAGCGGTGTCGTTGGGCATGTTTGCACGTTGGTTTACAATGTCAAAATTGTTTGCAGGCGGCAAAAAGTACGCAACACGAATATTATAATGACGGGTTAATTGGTGCGCATGAAACCAATCGATTAATTGTCGTGAATAACGTGGTTCAATGACATCATATATCAAATTCTGGCCCAAGTGTGTCATAATTTCGTCTTCGGGGATTCCGTACATCCATTTGGGCGTCCCGGGGGTCCAAAACTGCTCATTTACCCACAGGCGGGTTGCCAATTTGGCAGTATCAAAATATGCTTCATCACGAAAGAAATATGGATTGCCTTCGGATTCGCCATCACGCATGGGGCGTGTTGTTGCGGAACGCAAACTGTAAAACAAATTTGTTGGTAACGTATTTTGGATATAGTATGTTTTACCACTGCCCGACAGGCCATTACAAATTAACAGTGTTTTTTTCATTGTGTTACCCCTTGGTTTAATACCAAAGAAAATCTGCCATAACAGCAGATTTTCAAATAGTTTATTTTGTACGTTGGCGCAGCCATTCTTGTTCCAATGCGGTATCGTATGTTTTTGTTATACCACGATTGTTCATTTGGTATCTGGCAAACATTTTGCGGGCCAAATCTGTGTGTTCGGGTTCGATGATAATATCTGAAACCAATCCATCTTTGGCAACCAGTGCGTTTTTGATGCCCGCTTGCAGCAATATTTGGGACAAGATGTTCAAAGATTCATAACGTTGTGAAACGTTGTTGTTGGTATGACCAAAAACAAATGCACACGCCGTACCGTTTTTATAATTTGGTTCAAAGTGCCACTGGGCACGATTTGGCGCAGTGTCCAAATGGTCGTACAGTGACATCAGGTCTTGAATCTTTTGTGTTGCGGATTTGAAATTCATATTATCCCCTTGGGTTAATCCTCTAAAAAGCTGCGCAATTTGCGGGCACGTGTTGGGTGCTTTAATTTATTCAATGCTTTTTGTTCAATTTGGCGGATACGTTCACGGGTCACGCCGATGTATTCGCCGACCTCTTCCAATGTGCTGGTTTTATTGGTGCTCATCCCGAATCTTTGGCGTAAAACGGTTTCTTCTTTTGGATCCAATTCGGACAGGATTTGGGTCACGATTTTACGCAGATTCTTTTGCGCCGCCGATACAAATGGGTTTTTCGCCGTTTCGTCAGCAATGATTTCAATGCGTGAACTGTCATCTTCGGTGCCGACGGGCGCCTCTAATGAAATTGGTTTCAGATTAACTTTCATTGCTTTATGGATTTTATCCACCGGCAGATAGATAATCTTGGACAATTCTTCGGCGGTTGGTTGACGGCCGTATTTATGCATAAACTGACGTGATGCACGTTGGATTTTATGAATGTTATCAATCATATGCACAGGAATACGGATTGTGCGGGCTTGGTCCGCAATGCTGCGTGATATGCCCTGTTGAATCCAGTTTGTTGCATATGTTGAAAACTTGTTCCCCAAACGATAGTCAAATTTATCAACCGCTTTCATCAAACCAATATTACCATCTTGGACCAAGTCGGAAAAGTCCAAGCCCAAGCCACGATTGCTGGATTTCTTGGCAAATTTAATAACCAAACGTAAATTAGCCTCTATCATTTCGCGTTTTGCACGGGCGGCTTCGGTTTGGCCACGACGAACCAATTCAACAACCTTTTTATATTCCGATGTGGGTTGCCCCGTTTCATTGGCAATGGCGGCAATGTCATCTTGGATTTTCATGATGTCGTCGCCGTGTGATTTGGCAAAATTGGCCCATGCTGCATTTTTATGCTTGGTTAATTTCTTGACCCAATTGCGGTTCAGTTCGTTGCCCGTGTATTCCGCCAAGAAATCATCACGTTTGATTTTGTTTGCCAATGCCAAGCGTAACAGTTTGCCTTCTAATCCCATTAATAATTGGTCACGTTTGGTTAATTGTTCCAAAATCTCGGCAATGCGGTCATCGTTCAGGCGAATCTTGCTGACGTGTTCAAACAGTTCCAGACGCATTTTTGTATATTTCTTTTCCAATGTGGCGTCCGGTGTGTCCGATGTTAACAGGTTTTCCAAGCGTTTGGACTGTAATTTTTGCATACTGTTAAATATGCGTTTTATTTTCGCAAATAACTCCAAAATCATTGGCATCAAAGATTCTTCCATAACAGGAATTGGCACACCCGATGTGCCACGTGGGGTATCTTCTTTCTTGATGCCGTCTTCGTCGTCATCGTCTTCTTCGTCTTCGTCATCGGTGTCGACGGATGCGTCGGCCAAATCATCTAAATCATCATCATCCAATTCATCAACGTGTTCGACACCTTTGGATTTTAATGCTTCGGACAATGCGGCCAATGATTTCTGTTCGGAATCACTGGAATACATTACTTCCAAATTTACGATATAGCGCAGACGAATGTCTTCATTTAATAACTGTTGATACCAATCCAACATTGCTTGGATTGTCATGGGACTTTCGCACAGGCCATACACCATCAGACGGGATGCGGCTTCAATTCTTTGGGCAATGGCGACTTCGCCGGCCGCCGTCAACAGTTGAACCGTACCGATTTGTTTCAGGTATGATTGAACAGAATCTTGGACACCCAAAACCAAAGAGCCAGTTTGACTGCGTTCCAATTGCTTGGCATAGTGTTCATAATCATCGTCGTTGACATCAACCTGCTCGGCATCGGCGTTCAACACATTGCGTGTTTTGTCGTGTGGTTCGTCATCGTCATTATCGTAATAGCGACCCAAATCTTGGGGATAGTTATCTGTTTCCAGAATTTCCAGACCCAAATCTTGTTGAAAAAAGTCCAATACTTCATCATGTTCATCGGATGGTACTTCGTCCGCATCGGTTGCAGCCGTAAAGTCCATGCGTGACATATAGCCAACTTCCATGGCGCCCAACGCCAATTTCTGCAGATTTTCCGGCAGAGAATCTATTAACAGTTTGGTTGCTTCGTCCAATTTTTTTGCCATTAATCAAACCTTTCCAATATTGAATGTTGTGTCAGAATGTTTTGTGCAATTATGTTTATTTTTTCTTTTTCTTGGGTGCAGATGCCTGCTTTTGCGCTTTGGCAACCGCATCGTGTATTGCAGATTCCGATACCAACCCCAATACAATTGGGCTTTGAATTTGAATAATAGAATATGAATTGTGGGTTTTATTGCGAACCGATGCAACCGTTGGATTTGTGCTGCGCATTAAACGGGCAACTTGACCATCGGATAATTCGGGATAGTTTTTCAAAATCCACAAAATGCCGCCCAGACGGTTTTGGCGGTGCAATTTTGGCGTATAGCCAACACCACGTTTGTTTTGTTTCTTTTGCGCTTCGACAATTTCCGAACGCAGCGTCAGGCGTGCCGTCGTGTCCGCTTCGCATTTTTCAATGTCTTCACGTGTCAATTGACCACTTAATACAGGGTTCAAAGGTTGAATTTTATATGTTTCTGCATCTGCGATGTTTTTTACTTCTAATTCATGCAGGCCACAGAATTCTGCAATTTGTTCAAATGTCAAAGCCGTGTTTTCAATTAACCACAAGGCTGTAGATTTAGGCATATATGGATAGTTCATGGAAATTTCCTCTATTGTTAACGGGGGCAATATGCCACAAAAATAGGGAAATTTCAAGTTATTTTTATAAAATATTTACGCCCGGATGTGCCGGGCGTGAAAGTTATGCTTTTTTAACGATTTTATATCCGTCTTTGCCGTCCAAAACCGTCCATCCGGCCGCATCGATTTCGGCACGCAATGCGTCCGCCATTGCCCAATCTTTGGCGGCTTTGGCATCGGCACGACGTTTGGCCAATTCAACAATTTCGGCGGGGGCGGCGACCTGCTCTAAGGCAATTAATTTTTTTGCACGGTCGATAAATTGTAATCCCAATAAACGATCCACAAATTCAAACAATGCAATTTTTGTTGCAGGGTTTACAGTGGTATCTTTTAATAATTCTTGAATTACAACCAATGATTCTGCGGTTTTAAAGTTGTCGGATGCGGGTGCCAATATTTTGTCATGCCATGCATCATATACCGCCGAATCCAGGTCGCCCATATTGTCGGAATTAATTAAATCAGCGATTTTACGAACTATGTTTTTATATCCATTTGCCGCTGCATCCAATGATTCAAATGAAAATTCTAATGGTTGGCGATAATGGCTTTGCAGTAATAAAAATCTGTATGCCATTGGGTCATAACCACGTTCAACCAGTGAACGGACGGTATATGCAGTGCCAGCAGATTTGGACATTTTACCATCTTTTAACAACAACCATTCAAAATGAACCCAGTATGTAACCCATGGTGCACCAACAATAGGTTCGCTTTGTGCGATTTCATTGGAATGGTGCACTTTGGCATGTTCTTGGCCACCAACGTGCAGGTCAAAATGTTGCCCCAGGTATTTCATGCTCATGGCGCTGCACTCAATATGCCAGCCAGGGAATCCAACGCCCCATGGGCTGTCCCATTCCATTTGACGCTTTGTATCGGTTGGCGAATATTTCCACAGTGCAAAGTCGGTAGAATTGCGTTTGCCTGTGTCATCAATACGGGCGCCGCCACGCAATTCAGACAAATTTTGCCCACCCAATGCACCATATGCTGCAAATTTTGATGTGTCATAGTAAATGCCATCACCTGGGATTTCATAGGTATAGCCCATTTCCTCTAATTTTTGGACCTGGGCAATTTGTTCGGCAATGTGATCGGTTGCACGTGGCGTATGTGTTGGACGGATTATATTCAATAAATCGGAATCGTGCAGAAAATTATTGATATATTTTTGGGCGACGTCCCAAACGGACATGTTTTCACGTGCGGCGCCCTTCTCCATTTTGTCGTCGCCAGAGTCCGCATCACTGGTTAAATGTCCAACGTCTGTAAAATTCATAACGTGTGTTACATCGTATCCATTTTCAATGAATACACGTTTTATAATATCGCTGTTGACAATGGTGCGCATGTTTCCAATGTGTGCATCCCAATAAACCGTTGGACCACATGTGTAAAACCCCATTTTTCCATCAACCAATGGTTTGAATTCTTCTAATTTTCGGGTCATTGTATTATATAATTTTATTGTCATAATGCGTTTCCTTCTTCGGTTTTAATTTCTTGGATTTTAGTATTTGTATGATTGAAATGCAAACAAAATCAGTTTGCAAAAATGCACGATTAGCAACAACAACAAAGATTAAAAAATGTTGTATTCATACCATGAATTCTATACATTAATGCGTATTAATGCAAGTTAAAATACATATAAAACGATTATGAATTTCGTACTTGCTTTTGTTATTCGGATTCTATATAATGTCCCCTGCACGGAGCGTTGGCAGAGTGGTAATGCAGCAGATTGCTAATCTGTGACCGAAATTTTTGGTCCATAGGTTCGAGTCCTATACGCTCCGCCAGAAAATTCACCCGCCAAATCGGCGGGTAATTTTATGTTTGCGGACGTTGGACAAGAACCGTAAAAGGTTCGATACGGAGTAGATTTGGGAAGTAAAACGCACCCAAATCGTTACGAGTGGATAGGGGTATCCCCGCCCCGCAGGGGATGGGGAGTACAGTCCTATACGCTCCGCCAGAAAATTCACCCGCCAAATCGGCGGGTAATTTTATGTTTGCGGTTCGTGCGCCCGAACCCATATTTCATTTTTGTGATAATGCTGTTGATATTTTAATGTGGTATTGGGGTGTCGCGAAATTGATGCAAAATGTTCAGAAATTATTGCACGATACCCACAATACAATATGCAACAAGTAATCAGACGAATTAAAAGAAGCGCACAAAAGTAAAATCCCCCGTTTTAGGGGGATGTTGGACTTAATGCTCTTCACCGATGTGTTCGGGTTGATATATTTCAACATCACGGGTCATGGCCAAAAACTTCTCCGCACGGCGTGACGGCAGTTCGGACACAGGTATTTCCCGCAATTCCGATATATGCTTGGCAACTGTGTTGGCCAACAACTCCATCGTTGTTTGCCAATCGGTGTGTGCGCCGCCTGCAGGCTCTAATATAATATCATCAATGACATTTAAATCTGCCATATCACGGGCGGTCAACTTCATCGCCGCAGACGCAGTCGCACGATATTTGTTGTCACGCCACAAAATACTGGCACAGGATTCCGGCGCAATAACAGAATAAATTGCATTTTCCATCATTAACACACGGTCGCCCGTCCCAATTGCAATGGCGCCACCCGAACCGCCTTGGCCGACATTGACGGCAACATATGGTGTTTTTACACTTAATCCCGTCGCAATAGATGATGCGACCGCTTGGGATTGGCCACGTTCTTCGCCTTCACGGCCGGCAAATGCGCCCGCCGTATCAAACAGCGAAATCAACGGTAATTCAAATTTTTCTGCCAAACGCATCATGCGTTGCGCTTTGCGATAGCCGTCCGGATTCGGCATTCCAAAACGATGCTTTTGGCGGGTTTCAATGGTGCGTCCCTGCTCTTGCCCGATGATGACCGCAGGAATTCCACGCCAAAAACCAATTCCCGACCCCATTGCAGAATCTTCGGCATATAAACGGTCGCCCGCCAAATATGTCCAACAATCTACTATGCCATTAATGTAATCCAAAAAATGGGGGCGATTTTCATGACGTGCCAACAATACTTTGTCATAGGATTCATTTTCGCCCATGCCACGTATCTTTTTGGATGAATCATGTGGCGGGGTTGATACACTGATTTGCTTTGGTGTACGTTCTTGCTTGGTCAAAACGGCCAAAATGTTCGCAATTGTGTTATGCAAATCACCACGTGCGACAACCATATCAACCATGCCGTGTTCATACAGATAGTCGGCCGTTTGAAAATTCGACGGCAATTTTTCACGTATGTTTTGTTCAATTACACGACGACCGGCAAAGCCAATACGGGCGCCCTTTTCCGCAATATGAATATCGCCCAACATTGCAAAAGATGCCGTAACACCACCAAATGTCGGATCTGTTAATAATACAATGTATGGGATACCATTCGCATGCAGTTTATTAACCGCAACCGTGGTGCGGGCCATTTGCATTAATGACAATATATTTTCTTGCATGCGGGCGCCACCACTGGACGTGACCATAATGAAGGCACGCTTGGTCGCAATTGCATGTTCCATGGCCGCAATAATCGCATCGCCCGCCGCACGTCCCATAGACCCCATCATGAACAAACCATTCAAGACGCATACAGTTGATGGAACACCACCAATATTGCCGTCTGCAGACACAATTGCATCATAGCAACCCGTTTCAGAACGGGCGTCCGCCAAGCGTTCTGTATATGCAACACGATCAACAAACTTTAATGGGTCGTCCGATATCGTCGGGGGCGTTAAACGTTCCCATGAATTATCGTCAAACAATAAATCAAAGCGTTGCTTTGGATTCATAATAAATGCCCGACCACAATTTGGGCAAATATATTTGTTTTCTTTATAGTCTTTGTAATAAACCAAACGCCCGCACGATTCGCACTTTATCCACATTAATCGACGCACACGTTCGTAACGTTCACGATTGCGATTCTTGATACCAGACTTCTTGCCAAATAACATATTAATTATCCATTCATTTTCTTGGTTAATTCACGACTGGGCTTGAACAGGATTGTCGTGCTGGCCGGTAATGGCATAGGTTGACCGGTGCATGGATTATATCCAATCTTGGTCGCACGGGCGCGTGGTTGAAATGTGCCAAAACCACGAATTTCTATGCGGTCACCATTCGCAACAGATTCCATCATATGATCTGCCACAGTATCCAAAATAGCCGCCGCATCATTTGTGCGCATATGCTTAAAATTTACCTGAATTGAACGTACTATATCTGATCTTTTCATGTCGTTATATCCTTTTGTCTTGCATTGTATTATTCATATCATAGCATATTTTGGCAAGAGTAAAGTTTTTTTATGTTGTGAAAAGGTTCTTGTGACAAAAAAATTGACGGCATGATATTTTAAGGGCATAAGGAGAAAAACGTGGAAAATACTACAGAGTGTATGCCCCTGATTGGCGATTTTGCACCAGAATTTACCGCAAATTCAACAAATGGAAAATTGAACTTTCCAACGGATTTTACCGGAAAATGGATCGTATTCTTTTCGCACCCCGCAGACTTTACCCCCGTATGTACCACAGAATTTGTCGCATTTCAGAACAATATGTCGGGATTTGCACAAATGAATACGGTATTGGTGGGGTTGTCTGTTGGGTCGCTGACGTCGCATTTGGGTTGGTTGGATGCAATCGCAAAAATGCCAAATGGGGTTAATATCGAATTCCCCGTCATCGATGATGCCACAGGGCAAATTGCCCGCAAATACGGTATGATTCATGACATCGAATCTGATACACATGCCGTACGTGCCGTATTTATCATAGATACAGTCGGTGTGATACGGGCAATATTATACTATCCGGCCGTGTTGGGGCGTAATATCCAGGAAATCATGCGCATGCTGATGGGGTTGCAGACGGCAGACGCATTCAAAGTTGCCATGCCTGCAAATTGGATTCCGGGGGATAATGTGCTGATTCCTGCGCCGCAAACCGCCAAATCCATGCAAAACCATTCGGGTGAACAACCATGGTTTTTAATGCACAAACCGTTAAGCCAACAGGAAATCTATGACAAAATCTGTAAAGATGCCAATAAAACGAAATAATCCAAACGCAGATAAACCTGTATATTTTTGGTTCAGAATACCAATGGGAAATCGCGTATGTCTATGGGGGCGGCGTCACGTTCCGGATCCCACTGATACACAGGCATAATCACTTTTTTGTCCGGGGTGAATTTTACACCTTCGGATTTTAATTGCCTGTATTGTTCGGCGGCAAAACCACAACACAATGACCCGTCTTTAAATACAACACGATGCCATGGCAGATGCCATGATGCTTTGTTATTCGATGCATAGCCAACAAACCGTGCCATGCGTGGCCGACCAATCATTTGGGCAATTTGACCAAATGTCGCAACACGCCCAGATGGTATCCGGGCAACCGTATCATATACTTGTTCATTAAATGTCATTGCCGTATCCCCTATGTCCGAATAAAAATTGTACACGCAATTATTAAGTCTTGCAAAAGATTTTTCAATATGTATAATTGCCCAGTACGGAGACGTGGCAGAGCGGTTGAATGCGCGCGACTCGAAATCGTGTATACGGAAACCCCGTATCAAGGGTTCAAATCCCTTCGTCTCCGCCAGAATTTAAAACCCCGCATATGCGGGGTTTTTATTAATTTTTGTTTAATGCACGTAATAACTTCATTATCGTTTCACGTTGGGAATCCGATGGTAATTTCCAATACAGATTGATTAACTGTAATGATTCCGTTTTGGCCAACGGATCATCCGATGCGCAATCGCCCGCACGCATGCGTGGCATGTGGCCGTTGCGTGGTTCGCGTTCCATATGCCCCGGCAATCCCGCAAAGAAAAATGACACAGGGGTTTCCATGGCCGTACTTAATTCAAACAGGCGTGACGCAGATATACGATTGCCCGCCGTTTCGTATTTTTGAATTTGCTGAAACGTGACACCGCAAATTTTTGCCAAGTCTTTTTGGGACAGCCCCAACATAACACGGCGCAACTGCATACGTTGACCAATATGTTCATCAATAGAATTTATTTCTGTATTTTTATCTGTCATCTAATTCTCCAATAAGACATTTTTCCTGATACGTGTTTTATACAATTTTTCTTTTGATTTTGCAATTAAAAAACGGCTATTATATCGTCGAACAAGTTAATCAAGGGGAAAAATATGACTAAACCAGTTGTGTTATGCATTATGGATGGTGTTGGTATTGGGCCAGATAATCAATACAATGCCGTAATGCGTGCAAATATGCCGTTCTTTAATTCTTTGTTAAAAAAATACCCGCACAGCGTTTTGGATGCGTCGGGTGTTGCCGTGGGTTTGCCCGCAGGTACAATGGGCAATTCCGAAGTCGGTCATATCACCATCGGTGCGGGTCGGATTGTTAATCAATTCTTGCGCAGATTCCAATTGGAACAGTGGGATAAAAACGATGCGTTAAACAAATTTATTAATGATGTAAAACAAGATGGTGGCATCGTTCATATGGCGGGATTGATGTCGGATGGTCGTGTTCATGCAGACATTAATGATATGTTGGTGATTGCAAAATATGTTTTGAATGCGGGGATGCGTTTGTGTATCCATTTTATCGCAGATGGACGGGATACCCTGCCCCAGTCTGCACCAACATATGTCGCAATGATACAAGAACAACTGAAAGACGCATTGGCAGATGGACGTGCATTTTGGGGAACTTTGTCGGGGCGCTATTATGCAATGGACAGAAACCAAAACATGGACCGTACACAATTGGCAATTGATGCAATTGCAAATGCACAATCGGAATATGTATTTGATACAATTGATGCGGCGTTGGCGGCGGCATATGAACGTGGCGAAACAGATGAATTTATCAAACCAACCGTTATTCGTGGAGATAAAAAAATAACACCAAATGACGGATTCTTGTTTGGAAATTATCGCAGCGATCGTGCCAGACAAATTATGCGTGAAATAGTTAAGACAGACGCACACATATTGTGCTTTTCACAATATGGTGAAGGATTAAATGAAGTGTGTCCTGCACTGTTGCCAGATGTGGCGATTGAAAACACTTTGGGCGATGTGTTGGCCGAACATGGATTGCGCCAACTGCGAATTGCAGAGACAGAAAAATACAATCATGTGACGTACTTTATGGACGCAGAAAGAAATGCGGACTTTACCCAGGAAGAAAAAATCTTGATTCCATCGCCAGATGTCGCAACGTTTGATTTGAAACCTGAAATGTCGGCAATCGAAATCACAGATATGCTGTTGTCACGATTGGGGG
Organism: Alphaproteobacteria bacterium; assembly: GCA_017513285.1. Taxonomy (GTDB): domain Bacteria; phylum Pseudomonadota; class Alphaproteobacteria; order Rs-D84; family Rs-D84; genus Enterousia. The sequence continues at coordinate 1,683 of JAFXGD010000088.1, read as the reverse complement.
ACTTTGATGTTGTTATATTAAACTATGCAAATGGAGATATGGTTGGACATACCGGTAATTTAGATGCCGCTATTTGTGCAATGGAGGTATTGGATAAACAATTGGAACGTGTCGTGCCGGCTGTGTTAAAAATGGATGGGATAATGTTAATAACCGCAGATCATGGCAATGCAGAACAAATGTGGGATTTTAAAAACAATGTTCCATGGACGGCACATACAACGAATCCTGTGAACTTGATTGTGGTGGCAAATAATGCGCCCAATGTACATGATGGCGGATTGGCAGACATTGCACCAACGATATTAAAATTGTTGGGAATTCCGCAACCGGCCCAAATGACGGGAAAATCACTGATATAAAACAAATCCGCCGATTGGCGGATTATTTTTTACGGCGCATCGCAAAAAAATCACGTAACATTTGGGCCGATTCCGGTGCGTGTTCGGGCATATGATGTACGGACGGTTTCCACAAATGCGAATCCGTTTCGTACACACGTGCATTGGATGTTATGCCGCCACCTTTTTCATCCGTTGCGGCAAAATAAATATTTTTTATTCGGGCAAACGATATCGCCGTTGCACACATGGCGCACGGTTCCAAGGTCACATATATGTCGCATTCATCTAAAAATTTAGTCCCCAATTTTTTGCAGGCACGATTTATCGCCACAATTTCGGCGTGTATCGTCGGATTCTGACACAGTTGAACACGATTTTCACCACGTGCAATAATTTTTCCATCACGAACAATTACCGCACCAATTGGCACGTCATCATGTTGTCTGGCACGATTGGCACAAAGAAAGGCTTGCTTCATAAAATTCATATTGTATAGTTTAGCGTATGGATTCTAAATTGCAAATTATTTCCGGCGCATTTCGTGGACGTAAATTACGTCTGCCACCGAATGCACGGCCAACACAAAATCGGGCCAGAATTGCATTGTTTAACATGCTGGAATCTGGGGTTTTAGATTTAAGGGCCGGTAATCTGCGTGTATGGGATGCTTTTGCAGGTTCGGGGGCGTTTGGAATTGAGTGTTTATCACGATATGCGGGGGCAAATGTTTTGTTTACCGATGTGGCGGCGTCTTCTATTAAAACAGTGCGTGATAATTTAGGAATACTGGGGTGTGATGCGCACGCCCAGACCGCCCAGGTGGATGCCATTGGCGCAATCACAAAATATGGTGCGGATATGGACGTGGTGTTTTTAGATCCACCATATACGGATGCGGATTTAGGTGGTGCCTTTGTTCGCCGTTTTGGGTTGGTGGCAAAAAGTGGTGCAATTTTAATCTGGGAACAAGAAGTTGGTCACGAAGCGCAAGCGGATGAAGCTGTTTGGAACATTTTGCGTGACAAACGATATGGTCGTGCAAGATTTTTGATATTAAGAAAACTTTAAGCCAAACCATGCATTTGTATGCGTATTTTTTGCTTGTGCTACATATGGATTTTTTTCTACACTAAAATTAGTTATAACTACAGGAAGGTCAATTCGTATTGAAAATACTTTGTTTTTCGTCCGCTGGCAATATACCATGCGACGGGCTTTTTATACGATAAAACTTCTGGGCGATTAATAAAAGAGAGGGCTTTTATTTGAAACTTTGGTTGCTGGCGATATTCGTATGCATTATGCCGTTCACAGCGTCTGCCGCTGTGACGGTTGCGTC
>JAFXGD010000087.1 GCA_017513285.1 Alphaproteobacteria bacterium | reverse complement strand
AGACGGATACTATGAATCGGGCAGCACGTGCCAAAAATGTCCAGACGGTTCGACATGCACCAGCGCATCAAATGTTACATGCAAAGAAAATTACTATAAATCGGGCAGCAAGTGCGAATCGTGTGGTGAAATTACAATAAAAGACGCAAACAACGAATCCCAAACAATAACAATGGTGACAGGTGCGCCGGGCGCAACAGATAAATCAGAATGCTATTTGCCCGATGAATATAAAGAACAAACATATGATACAACATATAATGGCCACAATGTTACAGTAAGATTAACGGGATTTTGTTCAAAAAATTAAACCCCAACTATGTTGGGGTTTTACTTTATTTGCGCATGCGTGGTTTCCAATGACGGGCACGTTCAATCAAAAAGAACAATGACGGTGTCAATGTGAATGTGAATATCAAACTGGCCAACATGCCGCCAATCATCACCGCACCCATGGCGACTTTCATTCCGTCAATCGACCACAGTTGGGGTACCATACCGGCAATAACCGCAATTGACGTCATTAACACCATGTTCTGTTTGTCCTTTAATTCCGTCCACAGCGCAGAATACATGTCTTCGCCGGAATTCACACGGTTAATCGTTGGTTCCAATACCAAAATGTTATTGTTCACAACCAATCCAACCAACATAACAAACGCCAACATCGCACCAACGTTCATCGTGGCACCGGTCAAAAACATCATGACAAAGACGCCGGAAAAACTGGTCAAAATTGAAGTCGCAATCGTAAAAGGATGCGCCAATGAATTCAATATCGCCGCCAATAACATAAATGTCAATATGGTTGCCAGTAAGAATGCTTGGCCAATTTCGCCCGTTGTTTCGCCTTGGATTTCAGACATACCACCAAATTCCGCATAGTAGCCATATTCCCATTCAATCTGGTTCAATTCAGATTGGATTTTACTTTGTACCGGCCCCATAGTTGATTTGCCAATGTTGATGTCTATTTCGGTTAAACGATTTTTGTCTTCACGACGAATGTCCGGTGTCGCAGGTGCCGTTTTTACCGTACCCAACGCAGACAATGGAACCATGCCTTTGTTCGAATTGACATAAACATTATCAAATAATGCAGATGTCTTGAACGGTTTGGCAAATTCCAATACAATTGGATATTCTTCACCGTTTTCTTTGTATTTGTAATCGTCGTTGCCATACAACGCAGTACGCAACGTCGTTCCCGCATATGCATTTTGCACACCCCAGAAATTCATCTGTTCTTGATTTGGAATAAATTGGGTTTCCATGGCGGGCGCCTGTTGCGCACGGACCGCAGATTGCACTTCGGGAATTTGATTTACAATCGACATGATGCGTTCCGCATAGGCTTCACGTTTGGCATCATCGGGCCCAAACACATTCAAAACCAAATCCGATGACGTACCAGATGAATTTGATTCGCCCGCACGTATCTGAATTTCTGCGTCCGCAATGTCCGCAATCACAGGCAACATTTTTTGCGCCAACATTTTGTCAGAAATATCACGTTCAGAAACATCAACCAATTCGACCTTCACATCGATATTCTGTAATCCTTGGTCGCCAATCTTGATTGTTGTGGCGGCAACTTCGGGGAATTGCGATAAACGTTGTTCCAACTGCTGCGCAATGGATTCCGATTTTTCATATGTCGATCCCATGGGCGCACGGGCTGTGATTGTAATCTCGTTCGCATCGGTCGATGGTGAAAATTCATTACCCACAAACCGCATTAACATTGTAGATGCAACGAATATTGCAAAAACCAAACCAATTACACGCCATGGATGATGAATTTGGACGTCATACCAACGACGCAACCAACCCGCAGATTTTGTATCCGCAGATGTGCGCACGGGTTTCACAGGTTTGGTTCGGGCAGTTTTGCCACGACCCGTCAAACGCAAAAACTTTGCAATCATCATAGGTGTCAATGTAAACGAAAACATCAATGATAAAACCGTCAGATACACAACCGTCATACCAAATTGCACCATGAATTGACCAACAATCCCGCCCATAAAGGCCAAAGGTAAGAACACCACTACATTCGTGCCAACACCCGCCAATACAGATACCGCAACTTTTTTAGTACCGTCAATCGCAGCATCTTCGGGATTTTTTCCGGCATGCATTTCTTGTAATGCAGATTCAATCAAAATAATCGCATTCGACACCAATGTTCCCAACGCAGATGAATACGCCAATAATGTCAATGCATTAATTGTAAAATTACTGTTGTCCATAAAGAAGAAACCCGCAACCAATGATGCAGGAATCACAACACCTGCGATAACGGTCGAACGCCAATTGCGTGTAAAGGCCAATAATACCAACACTGTGAAAAATACACCCAACACAATGCCGTTAATGGTGCTGTTCGTTTCGTCAGATACCGCAACAGATGAATCAGATGCAATCAACATTTCCGCATTTGGAAAACGTGCCGATAAATCTGATTGAAATTCCGGTAAACGTTTGCGCAATTGGTTCGATATGTTAATTGCGTTACCGTCCGATGCTTTGACAACAGATGCAACAACAACGGATTCGCCGTTATAGCGGGCGCCTGTTTCTATGTCACGGGCCGCATCAGTAATTGTCGCAACGTCGGATAATTTGAATTTGTTGCCTTCGACGGTGGTTAAATGCAAATCTGCAATCGCATCAACAGATGCAAATTCGCCAATAAAACGAACGTTTGATGAATTACGACTGGTTTCTATTTTACCGCCGGGAACATTCAAATTATGCGAACCCAATGCAGATACTATATCCATAACCGTTACGCCACGGGCCGCCATCTGATCCGGATTCATCGCAATGCGAACCGCACGTTCACGACCACCAAAGACAGAAACACTGGCCACGCCGGAAATGCCGGTAATCTTGGTCGATAAAATGTCATCAACATATTCTTCTAAATCACGGGCGTCGGCACCACGCAATACAATGTCAACCACAGATTGCTGTAATGGATTTAACTTTTCCACAACAGGGTTTTCCATGTCAGATGGAAATTCAGATAACAATGCATCCAATTTAGTTTTAATTTCAGATGCTTTGTCATTAACGTTTACACCCAAATTAAATTCCGTCATGACCATGCCACTGTTTTCGTAAACATATGACGTAATCTTTTTTAATTCAGATACTTCCGATACCGCATCTTCGGCACGCTTGATAATCTGGGATTCAATTTCCGCAGGCGATGCACCCGGATATATAAATGTCGCAGTCACCATTGGAAAATCCAATGCGGGTGTACGTTCAATATTCATGTTGGGGAATGATACCAATCCCAAAACAACCCATACCAATACAAACATCAATGTCGTAATCGGACGACGCACAAAAAATTTTAACATTTTATCACACCCCTAATCTTTATTCGTTAACTTTTACTTTTTCGCCGGATTTTACACGAGATAATATAACAATATCTCCGTCATTTAATCCCGATTTTATATATGCATTTTCGGCATCTTGACGGGCAACAACCACCGGACGTGCCGTCGCAATACCATCGGTGGCAACATATACAACGCCATCAGTAATCGCATATAACGGCACAAAGTGACCCGATGCGGTAAATTGGGCAAACTGTAAACCATCTGATACACCAGATGTGCGTACAATGTGCATGCCTGTATTTAAATCAATGTCGTCAGATACAGATACAATCCGTCCATCGCCAACACGTTGACCGGCACGCAATGCACCCGCACGTTCACGTGTCACATACGCACGATTATTGCGAACCGCCAACGGTTCATACAATATGCCATCACGGGTCGTTATAACCACAGATTCAATCGGCAACCCAGATTCAATCGCAACACGTGACGCATTAAATACATAACGTGCATTTTCCGACGCAACCGCCGCAAAGCGAAACGCACACCACATAATCATAACAACAACAAATGCAATAAAAAATGCATGCTTGATTTTTTTATTTTGTAATGTTTTTTGAATTTTATCCATGTTTATTCACCTAACTTTTTTACCGTTTCCGCAGACATTAAAATGTTATATTTCGTGTTCAATAATGCTACATCCAATTGATACAGACCCGCAGACACATCCGCCAATTCAACCGCAGATGTTTGACCAGATGCAAAACGATTTTGCGACAATGTATATGTTTGGGCCGCCAAATCACGGGCTTTTTCCAATGTCGACAAATTGCCACGCAGGTGATTGTATTGCTTTACCGCATTGTTGTATTGTTCGGTTGTGATTTTTTTTGCCTGGGCTAAATCTTGGCGGGCCGCTTCGGCATTCATCGCTTCGATTGTGGCGTTGGCACGATTTAAACCGCCGTTGAATATAGGCATCTGTAACGCCAATCCCCAATATGCAGACTGACCACCTTTTTTATCAAACATATGGCCAACATCCTCAGCCATAGACGAATACGAATACGATGCAGTCGCCGCCAATGTTGGATAACCATTGGCACGTTGGGAACGGGCCGCACGTTCGTACATATTTACCTGTTGGGTCAAAATTTCCCATTGCGGGGTGGTCTTTAATTCGCCCGCATTTATTTCACCAAATTCAGACGGAAACGCATCCGTTAATACCAATTCGGTATCAATATCAATTTCTGCCATAATCTTTAACATGCGGTGCGCCGTGTCACGATTAAACTTCGCATCAGATACATTAATTTCTTTGGATGCGATATCGGATTCTATCTTTAACAAATTACTGCGGTTGGCACGACCGGCAGACGTCAATTTACGCTTGGCCGCACGTGCATTCTTTAAATCTGCTTCGGCCAATTGAACAATTTCATCCGTCATTTTCGCCGTCCAATACAGGTTCGCCGCCGCATAGCGCACTTCACGACGTGTCATTTCTTGGGATTTTTCCGCCATCTGGACCGCAGATTTGACCGATTTAACCGCATTGCCAATTTTACCAAATGTATATAAAGGCTGGGTCAAAGTCAGGCCAGCTTGAAAAATATTATCGGGAATCGTAACAACCACAGATTGATCTTTTAAAGATTCCGAAATCAATCCACCCAATGCAGGCGGTAATTCTATGCCCATGGATTCAGATGGATTTTCAACGTTAACCATATTCATGTATGATGCAGACCCATCCAATTTAAACCAACGATTGGCGTTGGCGGCATCCAATGACGCTTCGGCTTTCTTTAGGTTGGCGGACGCTTTCTTCATATCATGGGATGCGGCCATGACTTTATCAACCGCATCAGATAACGATAAATCCAACCCAAACGCAGGCACACATATAACAGATGCCAATACCGATATAACAGATATTATTTTCTTGTTCATCATATTACTCCACATTTTTCAAAACGTCACGCATGGTGCGTAAAGCTTCGGTCAGGCGCACTTCATCCGCATGTGAAATGCCGGCAAAAACCCGTTCAATACCATCACGAAATAAATCCATGGCAACAACCGCCAATTCTGCACCCGCCGGTGACACACAATACCATGTATTACGACGATCATCTTCGTCCACAGACCGTAAAACCAAACCATCGTGTTCCAATTTACGAAATGCAGCACACAAATTTGGCGCAGAAACATGTTCACGGCGGGCAATATCTTTTAAACGCGCACGCCCACCATTGTGCAAGCGCACCAATATAGACATCAATTGTCGTGGATAACCGGTCGTTTCGGCACGATCCAGGCGCAATTTGTCGGCAATTTTATCCAACGTCCAAATATTTTCTTCCATCAGTGCAACAAATTCCTTGCGTGACATGGGTGACTCCTGTTATAATACATATGTATGAAAATTTGTTAAAAACTTTAATTATTATATGTTTTAACAATTTAATTGCAAGTAAAAAATTCATAATTTTTTTATTTTTTTAAAATTATTATTGCAAATTGTGTAAAGATAATTATAATTGTGTACGCTATTGGGGTGTCGTCTAATGGTAGGACAAGAGATTTTGGTTCTCTTTATCATGGTTCGAATCCGTGCGCCCCAACCAATATTCAAACGCACCCTTGTGGTGCGTTTTAATATTGGTTTTGTTGCGCCCGTTTGATTTGAAACATCGTCCGCCTTTGGCGTGACAGGTTCGACTATGAGTAAGCGAAAACAAGCCTTGCGTGGTTTGAGTGCTAACGAATGCGGCGCAGTGTCGGCACAGCTGACCGAGCCAATCCGTGCGCAATTTTTTTCAGTTTGAAAGTTAAATTTCCATTTTTTATCTCTTCGAATACACTTTCGAACCGCTTATATCATGCAAACAAACATTCGAACAAGGCAAAACATTACAAAACTAACCTAAAACCGCTATAAATATTCTTTGTGGTTGGGGTGTGCGGGCGAAACGAAATAATATTTACAATTCTGTTTTATTATTTTACACTAATTTCGGTGACAGGAGCAAGATATGGATGCTATCAAAAATATAAAAAAAGCATTTTTAAATTTGAAAAATAAAAATCGTTTTTTTGTGTCAGAGGCGGACTTTCAACATTCTTTTGCAATGGAGTTAGAAAAAATTTTTAATGGCACAGCAACCATTTTACTCGAGTTTCCAATAGAGCAAAATGGTCGTATAATTTATACTGATATTATGCTGGTTTATAAACAATATCTATACCCAATTGAACTGAAATATAAGACCAAAATTATTCCGTCAGAACAATTATACGGATTTACTGGTTTGCCAATAAAAAAGATATTAAAAAACCACAATGCCGTAGATATAAACGGTTATAATTTTTGGAAAGATATAAATCGCATAGAACAACTAGTAGAAAACAATCAAGTTGTTTCTGGGGTATGCATTATGATAACTAACGATAAGTTTTATTGGACTGGGAATTGGAAAAATAATTCAAAGGGTTATCCTTTTAGAACTGTGCAAGGGAAATACCTTTATGGCAATTTAAAATGGCAACATAACGATTTAAACCATATTCCGAAATGGATTAAACAACATCCTGGTTTTGAAATAAAAAATGATTATGAATTCCTGTGGTGTAACTTTTGCGACACCGGTGATAAAAACGGTTTGTTCAAATCGTTGTTTATAGAAATCCCACAAAAAACGGATAGTAAACATGTCAAATGATTATAAAGTATCACGAATAGGTAATGAAAAATCGCCAAAGTTGATAATTCTTTTATGTAATCCTGGGGGGGATGCAAAATATTATAAACGGTTGGCAGAATATCCAATGGACAAGGATGGTTTTTATAAACCGACTGGGATGAATTTACATATTTATCGTGAATATTGTGAATGGTGGGACAATATTTTGAAAAAGACGGATAAATTCGGGATAAAAGATACTGATATTTTAGCGTTGGAATATTATCCATATCACACCAAACGCTCGAATAACAGCAAACATTGGAATTGGGATAATTTTGCGCAGAAATCGTTATCACAAAACAAAGAATTATTATTAAAACATATTGCCAATGGTGTTCCGGTATTTGGATATTACTATGGATTTTGGTTAAATGATAAAGATGTTGGCGAACAATTATCAAAATTAAATAAAAAACAATTTTGCAAAAGTCGCAATGGCCTGGGGCAATCATTGAAATTAAAAGATTTAGAAAAATATTTACAGACAATAACAGAATAAAAATGCAAAAGACAACAAAATCTTTATCAACATACATAATGGACGAAAATCATTTCAAAGATTTTGAATATGAATTTGATTACTGTATTATTCATAAAGAAAACGATTTTGATTATTTAGGTGGAACATTAACAAGTGCTTTGGCTGAATTTATAACTTTTAAAGATAATGAAAGTTTAGCATATTTTCTTGCTCTGTTATTACAATCAAAAATATTGCTTCCAATTTATATTTGCCCGCCAGGTAAAAACGATGAATCTATTATAAAAATACCAGATTGTGAAAATGACAGTTATTTATATATGAAAGATTCTAATATTATTCCACAAATAAAAACAGCCGATAATATCAGGTTTTTTAACGCATTTTTATCTGTTCGTGAAATACATAATATTGCACACAATCACATGTTTTTATATATAGATTTTGAAACGGTATATAAATGGATAAAAAAACATCGCACAGAAATCGATACAATCGCATTTGATCCATTTGCAAAATATGACTATGCTTGGTATATCAATGTTGATGACTTTATAAAACAAATTGAATTATTTAAAAAATTTATAAAAAATTATAAAGGCAAAAACATTATTTCAGATTTACACACAATATCACTGCAAAAACACATGCGCAAATAGCCCGAATCTTGCCCGCCGACTCCAACCAAGATGTACAACCCGCCGACAAAGGCGGGTTTTTATTTTGTTTTCTAATATTTCCACCGAGTTCGAAAGTTAAAATCAAAAAAAGTGGTGAAAAACCACCACTTTCGTACTCGGTTTATAATGATGTTTATCTGCAACCGATAAATGCCCAATTGTCGCCACCTTCGATAGGTTCTGCAATCATGGTGCGGATTGTAAAGTTTTCTTTGCATGTTCCTGGGTCGTCAAATGATACTTCTGCATAAACATGTTCTGTATCAGCATATAATTCTTCCAAATTCAATTGACCACCAGCCCTAAATTTACCATTTGGTTGTTGTTGTTTTACTTGTTGTGCCCATTCTTGATCCGCAGGACATTTATAAACCAGATGAAATTCGGTCGTTTCTATTCTTTCGCAACCTTCAAAAATGGAATCATATTTGCTGTAATCCTGGGCACATGCACCCAATGTGATGATTGGCAAAATAAAAAATAATTTTTTCATGTCTTCTCCTTTTATATGTTTGCAATTATATCATAGAAATATGTTTAAAATCTATTATTTCTTGCCCAATATCCACCAATTCAGTTCGCGAATTGCACACGCCCCAACCAAAATAAATAATGCCCGCAAGGTGCATTTTTTGTTTGGAATACAAGGCTTTGGCGAGTTCGAAAGTTAGGTTTTAGAAAATGTCAAAAAATTGTCATTTTCGAACTATTTTTATAAAAATGCTTGTTTTCTAATCTTTTTATTAGCTCATGTTCATCAGGGGTATATATTGGCATTATACAACAAAATGTTTATACCATGCGTCTTTAACGTCGCATTCCAAAGTGTCGCCCTGAGTTAAAATAGATATCGGTGCAGCAAAGAAGTTGTGCCCCGCCATCATAATGTCGGTCAAAACAAGGTGATTAATTTGGTTTATTTCTGCGGATATATTATATACAGATTTATATTTTTTGAAATAATTTGCATACAGTGCACATCGTTTCACCCCACTTTCCATAATTTGTGCATTTTGCAGCTTTACCACCATTTGTGCAGAAAACAGTTCTTTTGCTGTAATTGGTGTATCTGATATAATGTTGCGACACACATCCGCAACGGTTGTAATGAGGTGCTCTAGATTTTGAGGCAAGGTTTCTGAATTTATGGTATGTAATTTTGCGTCTGCCCACCCCATTGTAGAACATTGAATAGAATACGATAACCCATTCTGTTCACGTACAGCGTATATCAACCTGTCTTGCAATATTTTTCTGAAAAGCCCCATAGCCGCCTTTCTTTTTCGGTTGACGATTGTTGATTCTATTGTGTCCGCCCAGGCAAATGTGATTTTTTGATTTTTAGCATCGCTTATAAAATTATGCGCAATTGTTGGTGTAATGTTTATTGACATATTTGGGATGTCTTGTTTTGGAATCCAAGAAAACAATTGCTCTAATTGCTTTTTTAATATTTCTTCGTTACTAATTTTACCAGATATAACTATCAACATATTATCAGAGGATAAATGTTTGTGGTAATAGTCTAACAAATGCTGCTTGGTAAAAGATTGTATTGTTTCCGGAGTACCTAAGACATTATGTGCCCCAAGTAGTTTTTCTGCCTTAAATAGCCACCACAGATTGGCATTCACATATCGCCGATATTCGTTCCGTATGACTTTTTTTTCGTTTTCTATAACATTATTATCAAACAAAGAATTTTGTAATTCATCTGCGATAATTTCTATAAGCGTATGCAGGTTTTCTGCCAAAACTGTTCCAGAGAAAGATATATCGTCCAGACTGGTACGGATATCCAGTATCGCACCACAGGTTTCAAGTTGCCTGTTAAGCAGTGAAAATGATGAACATGTATACGTTCCTTGCCCCAACATATGTTCTAAAAAATGGGTAATCCCGTATTCTTTACAAGACTCATTTTGTGTGCCTATTCCAAGATTGATAGATATAGAGCACGTTAAAGAATCTGCATTATCTATAATAACAGGAATTCCATTAGATAAATAAAATACACTTGGTAAAAACATCACAAATAATTTTTTTACTTCATCATAGATTGCCATAAAATTATGGCAATCTATATATTCGATAAGCTAACGAGTACGTTGGCGCATAGTATTATTGTGTTGCAGTTGCATACGGCGAGATGCCTGATGACGTTTTTTCATTTCTATCCATTCCCCATCTGTATCCATAATGGCAATACCACAGCTAGGTTCATCGGTATCAGTACTTGCACAAGGTTCAACATCGCCAGGTTGTGAATCAGGATGATCACACAGATATGCAATTGTAGTTCCATTCTTTAATTTGGTTAACAGCAAATACTTTAGCATTGTAGGTCCTTTTGGTTACGAAGCCACTAATAAGCCTCACAAAAAATAGTAGCCAGCATTCAACATGCTTGTCAATCAATAACATATTAATTTTTCAGAATAAATTACTTGAAAAGACATATAGATATGTAACAATTAATGTTGCCTGTGCAAAAAAACTAATTTAGCAGTATCAATTTCCTGTCCGAGTTTTAAGAAATTATTATATTCATCAGTTCGCGAATTGCACATACCCCAACCAAAATAAAACAATGCCCGCGGGGGGGCATTTTTTTTGAATACAAGTTTCTATTCGTGGGTTGATTGGTTCTGTTTTTGCAAAATAATTTCATTAACAATTTGTTTAATGCGTGATGGGGCCATAAATAAATTTGGCGCATAATCCAGCACAGTATAAAAAAGTTTTTGGTCTTGGTGTATCTTGTGCAACCAACCAAGTCCTTTATTGCATTGTGTTATAAAATACTTAATGTCTTTGGGGTGAAATCTGGATGTGACACCAATCAACAAATCATACGCATTTACATGATTGTTCACGGGAATATCCCGCAATACAGGGTTTAACGTTTTTATTTCGTTAACCATGTTTTCCATATTCTTCAATGCAACATTCTGATTTTTGTTGCTTGTAAAATGTGCTATGATTTTTCTTTTTTCTGCGTCATTTAATTCGCCCGTTACACTGTTCAAAAAGTCTAAATATTGCTGTTTCTCTTTGGCTGTTGCATCGGGGGCGCCTTGGAATATATAATCAACATACAGTTCTGGATTTTCAATACGCAGTGGTTCAAACAAACCCAGATAATACTTATTGTTCATTACTTTTTTTTCATAGTCGGCCTCAGTCACACCATCGGGAAATTTATATTGGTGTGAAATCGGACATGCAGTAATAAAGCCATCATCGGCCAGTCGACGTTCAAAATTTACCGCAGACGACCAATGCCCATTTTTAAACACGGCTTCCTTGTCAAGGATATTGCTTATCACCTTTTGTATTTTCTTTGCATCTGAAAAATTTGAGTTAGTTGTTTGCATATATTCCCCTGATTCATGCTGTTTATTGTATCTTATCGTTTTATGTTTTGCAAATTTATAAACAATTATGATATTCTTTCCGACAGTAAGCAAATCTAATATATCTTTTGTACGAAAATCGCCCGCCGACCCCCAACCACAGTCCCAGGCCAATCAAATATCGAACAGCAATGCGGCGGAGAAAGAAGCACTGATAGAACTGTTTAAATCAGATAACATCTTTGTAAAACATACCGAACGTGCCAAAAGAAAAATTGAATTCGCATTGGCACAGGCGCAATTACAACAACAAATACAAACCGCCACGATTGGGCGGTTTGTTGTAATATACAAGCACATTAAAAATCATACTTGAACTTTATACTGCCCGTTTGGGACGTGTAATCGGCACGGGATTCCAAATCATAATTTACAGATATGTCCAGCGCACCATAATTCATGCCCAAACCAATGCCAACTTCATTGGCAATGCGGGACAGACGATCCCCATTCAATACATACGCATTCACGCCGGGCATCGTAACCGTGACATCATGATGGTCAGATAACAAATCGTACTTTACCGCATATCGCAGCGTCGGATGCAATACCCAACCATTAAACATGTACATGTCAAACGTATAACGTGTCCCCAATGATGCCGTCAAATAGTCTGCACCATCAAAGTGATTGCGAATCCCCAGGGAATTCGTATAATCTGTCGAATTCGTGTGAATATATCGCAAGGATACTTCTGGCGTTATGCCACCAATGAAATCATATCCGGTGGCCATATATGCACCAAATGAATTGACGTCGTAATCCGCAGAAACACCAATATCAAACGCAGTTGCATCTTCGGAATAATCGGACATAGTATAACTGACAATCGCATTGGCGTACCATGCGCCCGGACGATATTGACCGTATATAAATGCCGTGGATGATTCTATATCCGTGTCATGAATGCGACCAGATATGTCGGATGTCGTATACATATATCCAACCCCCAATGTCACAGCATCACCAATCACACCATCCAAACCCGCCGCAATACCACGTGTGTATCCGTTAAATTCATTGTCTGATTTGGTTTTGTTATATACCCCATGCGCCCAAACATCGCCAACCGTCATAGTGGCATCGCCACCATTGCGACCATACATAAATGTTGGGTCAGACATACGATTAGATAACATTGATGCCAATACATTCTGGACAGATACAGATGAAGATTGAACAACCGATTTGCCATTCGGATTAATCGCATTGGCGGCGTGTTCGGCCACAGACCGGGATTCAGGTGTGCCGGATGCCAGGCTGTCTTGGAACATTACAGATATGTCATTCAAACGTGATGACGAAGAATCCGATACACCCGATATAACACGGGCCGCATCAGATGACAGGTTGTTTTGGGACGCTATGTCCGCAACCGATTTTGTCGTCGCAGTGACGTCGCCGCCCGACCACGTCAAATCATAAACCGGATTGGTGGCATCTATGTTCGCAAAGGTTTGATTGCCGAAAACTTTGTATGTGCCGGCAGAATCAAATGACAAACGCAGCATGCCATTGCCTGTAAAACCACCAGCGTTTTCAACCGTAATTTGTGGAACATCGCCACCACGCAACGTCGCCATCAACGTGCCATCTAATGTAAGTGCGCCTTGGGTTATATTCGATGTGCCAATATCAAATGTCGTGCCAGATGCAATCTGTAAAGTACCCGACCCTGTCACACCACCATCCAATGTCGCATCGCCCGCAAATGTCATTGTGCCATCGTTGTGTATGTCATTGGCAATGCCGGCGGCACTGTTGCCGGTGAATGTTGCCGTGCCGTTAAAGATAACTGTGTCGTTATTATATATTGCACCACCACGGCCGCCCGATGTGTTCCCAGAAAAAACCGTGTCACCATTAAATGTTATCGTCGATGAACCGGTTGTATCACCGTCGGGCGAAACCATTGCCCAAACCGCACCACCATCCAATGTCGATTGGTTCCCTGAAAATGTCGTTGTGCCATTTATGATTATTTCAGAATCTTGACCCGCACCATCAAATGCACGTGATACAATCGCACCACCATACGCATTGGATGAATTTGATTCAAATATATTTGTGCCGCCATCTGACCCAATAATCAGTGTTGCAGTACCGGTGTTGCCACGATTATGTATTGCGCCACCACCACTTTTTATCGCAGCAGAATCACGGGCAGTATTTCCAACAAAGCTGTTTGATGGACCAGATATCGTTATGTCACCCGCATTGAATATCGCACCGCCATAGCCCGCATTTGACGTATTGTTTTTAAACGATATATCAGATGCGGTTAATAATACTGTGCCACCATTATCCAAGGCACCGGCCGTACTGTCAGTGCTGTTTGTATCAAATAAAATAACCCCAGGTGCATTAACGTCAACCGTGCCAGAATTCTTTAAGCCGCCACCATTACTGCCCGAATTATTGGTGAATATAAAATCACCACCCTGTGATGATACAATACCTTTGTTAACCAATGCACCGTTAGATTTATTTGTATTCGCATCAAATATTACACCTTTATCAAATATGATTTTTGCAGATGGGCCATCATTTAATATTGTGCCAACCCCCGTGTTTGATGAAAAAAACGCTGTGTCATTAAATGTTAAACCATTGGCAGATTCTTTTATAAAAATCGCCGATGCGCCCGTGGCAGTGTTGGATGTAAATGTTGCCGGCCCCGCAAACGTTACATGACCACCCAATACAGATATTGCACCACCATTTAATTCGGCGGAATTGCCGTCAAAATTTGCCGCACCATTAAATATCATATCACCCGCAGACATAATTGCACCACCACCAGATGCAGACCTGTTGTCATTAAATGTGGCGTCCGAATTAAACACTATCATGCCATTGCGATGATTAATGGCACCACCACCGACATATACACTGGGCGATGATTGGGTGGCGGTATTATTTGTAAACGCAACAGAATCAATAAATGTTATATCCGGCGACGTAGCGTTGCCCATGCCATAGTTAAATATTGCACCACCACCATTTGGGTTATTTGTGCTGTTGCCAGAAAAAGTGGTTGCGCCATTAAATACGACTTTACCACCAACGGTATATCCGGAACCGTCAACAGATGATAACCAACCATTGCCAATAACGCCACCCATGCCACCATTGTTTAATGAATTATTTGAAAATTCCGTCGTGCCATTAAACAATAATGTGACATCGGGAACATTTTGCATATAAAATACACCACCATTGTTGGCCGTCGTCGATGCAATGTTTGATGCAACCAAATCTGTATATGTTGTGTCAGATGTAATTACCTGACGTGCGGTGATGGTATCTGACATTGCAGGCATTACAAATAATGCAGGCAATACAGATACACCAATTAATGTGCTGTAAAAATAATGCTTCATGATGTTTCCTTTTTTTGTATCCAACATATACAGGTATACAATGTTATTTATAAAAAATAACTAGGTTCCTATTCTTGTTTTTGGCATCAAAAAAGCACCGATATACGGTGCAAAAAATAATTAAAACACGAAACAAAATTCAGATTTTATTTGAATAGTATAATTGTGAATATGCCGCAATCAAATCAACCATCAAAGACTGATAACCATTCTTGTCCCAAAAATGAGATGCAGAATATAACGATTTACGAAAATCACAAAATGCGGCTTTTTCACTGTCAATAAATCCAACAATATTTAATTCATCGTCCATGATAAAATTTTGACCAATGTCATTATGAAACCACCCGTACATAAATCCCGGTACCGAATCAGGTGATGGTTTTAAATCACGAATTTCGGCCGGGTCGGCACGACCAACCGTGTACATAAACTGTGCCAATTGTTGTACCAACTTTTCACGATTGGCATTTATATACGACGCATCAAAATCACACAATAATTTACCATGTATAAATTCATAACGACGAACCAAAATACCATTCCATTCGATAATTTCCATTTCCGGAAAATGTATCGGCGATACAGAACGCAACGCATCCGTTATACGCATTTCACGTGGCCCCGGATTCGGACGGTTTACCAACGGAAACTTAAAAACGTGTTCGTCATTTAGCAACACAACCAAATTATGACAACCAACACCAAATTCCAAAGACAATTTACGAACGCCACCACAATTTTTTTTCGCCCAATCTTTGACAAAGCGAACATACGAATGAATGGACGGATTATTTAACACAACACGTATGCGACTGCGTGCTTTACGATTTGGAATAAAACCACATACAATGTTGGCAAAAGTGCGACGAAATCCCATTTTATTTTTTCCTGTGGTACAGTTTATCATATTCACGTTGAACCGCCGCCGTAAATTCCCGTTGGGGCGAACGACGGTCTTGGGTTAACAATTGTGAAAAATCGCCGAAACGACAATCTTCCCAATCTATCATGGCGACAACACGCATTGTGCGAATATCAACCAAAAAGTTATCCGTTATGTCACCTTGGGTCCAACCGTACATGTATCCGGGTGCATCATCCGGTGTTGGTTTTAAATCACGAATTTCGGCCGGGTCTGCACAGCCAATAACATACATAAACCGGGCAACCTGGGATGCCAATGTGTCAATGTTGGCCATCGCAATATCCAATGGAATTTGACGTAATTGATAACCATCAATATATTCATAGCGACGAACCAACTGACCACGATGTTCATATACATGTACAGGCGGAACATAAATCGGCGACAGTGGCGCCAATGCAGATACAACCCGCTGTTCACACATGGTTAATTTGTTCGAATCCGAACGACGTAATGGAAATTTATAGATATATTTATCATTAACACTGATTAACAGATTTCGTGCCTGGTACCCAATAAAGGTTTTGACTTTGCGCAAAGGTTCACCGGAATTTTTACGTATAAAACGCAAATATGATGCAACCGGCGAATTCAACAAGACACGCAAATGTTTGCGTTTATCTTTGTTATAAACACAGCCACAAATTATGTTTGTAAAAAATCTGCGTACAGAACCTGCCATTGCCTTTTTATCCTAGGACATAAAAAAATATCTGGCAAGGAAAAGTTTTATTTGAATTATATTTGTATTTAATATATTATTTGGGCGTGCTCCCATCGTCTAGCGGTTAGGACATCAGATTCTCATTCTGGTAACACGGGTTCGATTCCCGTTGGGAGTGCCAAATCTTTTCCAAATTTTACCAAAATATGACCAAAAAAGATGTTGCTGTTTTAATGTTGAGTATATTGGGTGTGTTAACCGTGTTGGGGTTGATGGCATATGATATCGATACCGCAAAGCAAAAATGGAAACAAACACAATCTGAATCACAGCAATTAGACCAAAACATTCAAAGCACCTTTGATACAATTGACAGTTTGCAAAAAACACGTGCGCAAAGAATAACGGATTCTGTGAATAAAAATCCTGAATATATCTATATCACAAACAACCAAGCCAGAATTGACAGTTTGAAACATGCAAACATGCAATTGTTAAGTTGGGCATATAATTCGGCACGCAATTATTCTGTTATGAATGCGGTGTATAAAAACGAAAGCGTTTTTTCGGACTATGCGCAAATACCGGCGGTAAAAAATGCCGGAATACAATATCGCCGCAATAAAAAAGAAATCCAGAACTTTAATCAACAAATATCCGATGTCGCAGCCATGGAACAAAGCATCAAACGACATATCGACAGCATAACAATGGCACAAATTTTTAATCAACAAAAATTATTGGACAGTTTGTTGAAACAAAAATACATGATGATGCATCAAAAATAGTTCATATTTATTCCTGTGGAATTTTATTGGGTGAAAGTATTATAATCAATGTATGACACGCATGAATTCTAAATCCGCCGGTGCAATTGTTTTGGGCATGCATGATGCGTTGGTGTCTTTGACGGGCATGATTGGCGGATTAACATTCGCATTGGCAAACCGACAAACAATCGTGCTGTCGGCGGTAATCGCATCGGTGGCGGCCGGATTGTCAATGGGGGCATCCAACTATTTGGCTGAAAAGACAAACGAAAACCCACACGCAATACAATCAGGAATATTAACCAGCGCAGCATATATAACAACATGCATATTTCTGATTATGCCGTACTTTATAATAACAAATACATATTATGCTTTGGCGTGTTGTGTATTTGTGGCAATTTTAATTATTGTTGGGTGCAATTGGTGCATACGGCACGCACATGGACACGTATGGTGGAAACATGCATTACAGATGTTGGTTATATGCGCCATTGTATCGGTTATATCGTTTATTATCGGTGAATTTGCCCAATATATTTTGGATGTAAAGCAACCTTAACGAACTTTATATTTACAATAATGTCCAAACATTTCCCAAAATGCCGCACCACCAACAGATGTTGGACAATTCTGGGCATTGCATGCAACATTTTCATCCGGCTTATATGCGCATCTGCATGGAATGGAAACACGTGATATACGTGATTGTACACTGTGTATCAACATTTCATACAACACATTACCGCCATGATAATCCAAATTACCAAACTGTTTAACAGACGGCATGCCGTCCGAATCCATGCGTTCAACACGCACAAAGTATTTTCCGTTGTTCATAAATAAAACTACTTTGCCATGCCTGCCATGAAATTCTTTACAGATTGCATTGCGTTCCGACATTGATTTGCCCGCTTATTTTTGTTTTGCCAACTTTTGTTCAATACGGCTTAACAGATGTTCACGACGTTTGTATACGCTGACCAATCCACGTGGTCGATGCAACGGATATGTCCTGTCATTCTGGGTTTTAAATGGGGTTGAATTGGAACGCTGACCGTCAAATATCGTAAATAGTCTTTTTGCAGGTTCGAATAAATGCGAATTCCGGTCATTTAACATGTACGATGGACGTGCATCAAATACATCAACCAAGTATTTGCCACGGTCGGTTGCCATCGTTGCATTCGCAAACAGTATATTATATTCATAGGCGTCCGGTTGAATTGAAGCACTGGCCATATGCATCGGATGCAAGTTTTCCGTTATAAAAATTTCATAGCGTTCAAATTCACCGGGGCGAAATTCCCATTCTCCATGACGGCGCAACCGTGCCCACCAGTTTGGATAGTGAAGAACACCGGTACGAATAACTTGAATTTGATAATTATCAACCAACAAACTGTATCCACAACCGCCGGGGGT
>JAFXGD010000086.1 GCA_017513285.1 Alphaproteobacteria bacterium | reverse complement strand
TTATTAGAATCATCTGTCAAACCACGCATTTGATTGGCATTGGTATCAAATTCACTTTTTAATCTGTCTGACAACTCTTGCCCTTTGACCAACCACGATTCTATCTGCTGTTCAATTGAGGCAACCTTGGTTGTTGTATCTTCAGACGTCGCATCAATTTTCGCCAACAACTCACTGACTGTGGTGGCAAATCTGTCAGTTGCACTTTCAACATCGATCCATGATTTTGATGCCACAACTTCACCCAATCCACTTACAGTATTGTCCAAGCGTCCCGACATAACCGCTAATTTTTTTGTTGCGTCATCCGCCAATGCCACCAACTGCTGATTCTGTTCAGTTAACGCACTTTTCAATTGTGTTGCAGAATCAATTTGCGCCCCCAGCGTATCCCGCATAGTCTGAAAACTCTGTTCTATCTTGTTAATCTCGTCTGCCAAAATAATATTCAACACCCGAACTGCATCTGCCACCTTGGCACGTTCCGGCCGTGTCATAATCATTAACAAAGATTGCATTATCTTTTGGGATTTTCGTGACACAAAAAACAACACCAACAGCGTCACAGTCAACACAGCACCCAAAACACCCGCACCAATTAATAAAACATGATTGATATCCATTGCTTCTTTCCCCCTGACATACAATTTATATAACTTGCAGTTCTGTTGAAGTTATACTAAAATAAATCCAATAAAGCAAGAGCAGAAAATGGTAAAAACACAGAAACTTTCACCCGAACAAGACATGGCCGCAAACCCATCTGAAAACATATGGGTCCAAGCCAATGCAGGCACCGGAAAAACCAGCGTTTTAACCCAACGTTTACTGCGCATTTTATTTCGAACACCGGACTGTGGCACATCGGGCATACTGTGTTTAACCTATACAAATGCCGGTGCGGGCGAAATGCGCAATCGTATATTAAAATCCCTGCGCACATGGGCAATGTCGTCCGACCAAGATTTACAAGAATTATTGATTGGGGTCGCAACACATAAAACCATAACGGATGCCGACATATCGCACGCACGCAAAATATTTTTTCAATACATCGACCATCCTGAAATTTTAAAAATAAAAACCATTCATGGCTTTTGCGAAGAAATCCTGCACCGCTTTCCATTAGAGGCCGGCCTGTCACCATCTTGGTCATTGGTATCAGATGCCGCACAACGTGTTTTATTACAAGACACATTCAGAAAACTGATTAACAGCCCATCTGCAGACCAAAAAATACACGACGCATTCGCATATATCACAAATCGTGTATCGGAAACATACTTGGACGACCTGTTAAAAATATTAAGTGAACAATACAAACTGTTCTTCAGAATAACCGACATTGTTAAATATCGCCAACAATTTGTTGATACGACTAAAAAACTTTTAAACATAACAGACAAGAAATTTGATAATTTCGACCCATCAAAACTGCAATACATCATCGAAATTGCATCAAATGAGCAAAATACAGCAAAAAAGCCGGCCGCATACTTAAACGACATTATTGAAAAAACCAAACAATTCATTAATACGACGATTGATTTTGAAGAATACAAATCCGCATATCTAACCGCCACCGGCACACCCAAAAAAACAGTTTCCAAGAAAGACTATTTAATCGCCGAACAAGAACGGGTTTATGCATTGGACCAACAAAACGCCAACCAAACATTATTCCAAGACACCGTGGCACTGTTTGATTTATCCGCCGCTTTTGCATCACAATACCAACAAACCAAACAAGCAAAAAATCTGCTAGACTTTGAAGATTTAATTTTATACACACAAAAACTGTTTTCTTCACCCGACACAATGGGGTGGATTCTGTCACAATTGGACACATCTTTGTCGCACATACTGGTCGATGAAGCCCAAGACACATCTCCAATCCAATGGGACATTTTACGCATGTTGGCGGGCGACTTCTTTACCGACGGCGACACATCCGACACGCCGCATTCATTATTTGTTGTCGGCGACACCAAACAATCCATATACGGATTCCAAGGCGCCGACCCAAACGCATTTGCATCCAGTCGCCACGACATTGCCGCACACATACAAAACAACCTGCGCACAATCAAAGAAATCCCTTTGACACAAAGCTTTCGATCAACCAAAGCCATATTGGGTACAGTCGACAAATTTTTCGACGACCCAACAATCAAACAAGAAACAGGATTTCATAACAACACCCACAAATGCTTTCGTACAGATGCACCCGGCGTGGTTGAAATACATAAATTAATATCCAAACCCGAAACCGACACCACAACAAATCAATACACCCATGATATCGCATTGAAAATCAAGAACATTATAGACGGCGGCAAATATTCGGCAAAAGACATCATGGTGTTAATCCAACAGCGCAACCCGCTGGCCGCACCTTTGACCAGACATTTAAAACAGTTAAACATCGATGTCGCAGGCAGCGATCGTATCATCCTGCCAAACTTTCCCGCCATCAAAGACATGTTAAACATGGTGCGCTGGTGCTTGAACCACGACGACGATTTCAGTTTATGTTGTGTGTTAAGAAGTCCGTTTTTTGCAATGAATTCACAAGAAATTTTTAATATTTGCAAAACACGAAACACCCTAAACAAACAGCGCACACCAGACCAAAAACCAATCGCCATTTATGAAATACTGCGGGACACGCATCCCGACATACACGAATACCTGTCCCGAATTGCAGACATGGCCACACACATGTCGCCATACTCATTTTTTTCACACATATTAAACACAGACAACACACGTCAACGCTTTATATCCGCATTGGGCCAACAAATTATCGACCCATTGGAAGAATTCATGACAATATGCTTGGCATACGAACGCACACAGCCCGGCACACTGCGCCACTTTTTAAAATGGTTCATAACAGGCGACAGCGAAATCAAACGCGACATGGACGCCACCAGTGGCGTACGCATCGTGACCGTACACGGCAGTAAAGGTTTGGAAGCACCGGTCGTATTTTTAATTGACACCATACGCACCCCAAAAGCATCCCAGATTTTAACATTAACCCAAACACCAATGCCACAATGGATATGGTCACCAAAAGCAACCGTCAGCGAACATTTTAAAACATTATCCGAACCAATCAAACAAGAACAATTGGCCGAATATTACAGATTATTATACGTCGCCATGACACGGGCACGTGACGAATTGTACATTTACGGATACACCACCAACAAAAATCCACCCACCGACGCATGGCACACCAAGCTGTGGAACACACTGACCGACAACCCAAACGCAGAATACATCAGGATAACAAATGACGACTTTGCATAACATTTTACAGCAACATACCCAAACCAAGTTTGCAACCGACACCGGCACACAAATGCACCGACGCCTGCAACGTATTTTTATTGGCGACACAAACAACAGCACAGACGACGCCGACATAATCACCCAGATATCCGCAAACCCCGATTTACGCCGTCTGTTTGACACACAATCCCAAACCGAA
This sequence comes from Alphaproteobacteria bacterium, assembly GCA_017513285.1. Taxonomy (GTDB): domain Bacteria; phylum Pseudomonadota; class Alphaproteobacteria; order Rs-D84; family Rs-D84; genus Enterousia. Next base: position 14,010 of record JAFXGD010000086.1, on the reverse strand, counting down.
GTCCCAATCGCCGGCACCACAGAAAATCGCTTTATCAGTCGCCGTCTGGACCGTCTGCGCACAGACCATACGACAAAAACAATTGAAATTCTGGACTATAAAACAGACATCAACCCCGATACATTTCGCACAAAATACATTGCCCAGTTACACGAATACGCAACATTGCTGCGCAGAATTTACCCACAATATAAAATCATATGCTACATTTTATGGACGCACGATTTTTCATTAGAAAAAATCAATTAATGTCTTGAATTTACGCCGTGTCGCACGTATAATTCACACATGTTAATTGGATTACACATATCAAATATTGTATTAATAGAAAAACTGAACCTGACATTCGGGGCGGGACTGAATGTATTAACCGGCGAAACCGGCGCCGGGAAAAGCATCTTAATGGACGCTTTGTCATTGGCATTGGGTGCACGTTCGGACACCGGTCTGATACGACACGGCTGCGACAGCGCCACCGTTATCGCCGAATTTGACACCGCACCAACCACCGCAATCGATTTACTATCCGAATACGATATCGATTGCACAGACGGCATTATATTACGCCGCACACTGTCCACCGACGGCAAAAGCCGTGCATGGATTAACGACATTCCGGTATCTATCAAGACGTTAAAAACAATTGGGGACACGCTGGTTGAAATACACGGTCAATTCGCCAATCACACACTGCTGAACCAATCGACGCACCGCACAACCCTGGACAATTTTTCTGAAAATAATACACCTGAATTCAATCGATTATATTCAAATGTTAAAAACACATTTCAACAATATCACATGGCGCAAAAGCGTCTGTTGGAACTGCAAGAAACATTGAGCCGCAGTGCATTTGAACGTGATTTTTTGGAACATAACGTCAACGAATTGCGCACATTAAATCCCCAAATTGGCGAAGAAGAAGAACTGTCGAATCTGCGCACCACCATGATGAACGCAGAAAAAAACGCCGCCATTTTGACCGAAGCGTTGGCGGCATTGGCGCCACGTGGAAACTCCCTGGATTCCCAGATATTTAATGTCGCACACATTTTACAAAGAATCAAAGGCGACGAAAATCCATACTCTGCAGAAATCGACAAACTGTACAGCATCGCAGAGTCAATCGCCGAAATAACACAAAGTCTGACCCCGACCGACACAGATATGACGGACATGGACACGGTTGAAGAAAGATTGTTTGCAATACGTGCCGCCGCACGAAAACATCGTATCCCGGCCGACGAATTGCCAAGCCTGTTGGAACAAATGACCGCACAACTGAACGCCATAGACAATTCAGATGCCGAACTGCAAAAATTAACCCAAGATGTCAACACATACAAACAACTATTTGATATTGCCGCAAAAGAATTATCTGACGCCCGTCATGCTGCATCTGAAAAAATGCGTCAAATGCTGCTGTCAGAGTTGCCGGATTTAAAACTGGGGTCGGCAGATTTCGCAACAGAAATCACCACATCCGAACCATCTGCACACGGTACAGACGATGTAACTTTTATGATAAAAACAAACCCTGGCTCTCCATTTGCGCCATTACACCGTGCGGCATCTGGTGGCGAATTGGCACGTCTGATGTTGGCTATGCGTGTCGTATTGGCCGGCACAAACGATGTCCATTCATTTGTTTTTGACGAAATAGATACAGGCATATCGGGCGCAACCGCCGCCGCCGTTGGCGCACGCTTGAACCGATTGGCCCGGCAAAATCAAGCATTGGTCATTACGCACTCGGCCCAAGTTGCGGGCTATGCCGACCAACATTTCAAGATATCAAAAACCGTATCGAACGACAAAACAACGACGTCTGTACATGAAATCACCGGGGACGACCGCATTAACGAAATCGCGCGCATAATCAGCGGGGATAAAATCACCCCCGAATCCATCACAATGGCAAAAACATTAATAAAAGGATAAAAAATGGAAAAATATTATGTAACAGAAAATGACACAGAACACGACTTGTCATTTTGTCAGAATATAAAAGCACAAAACAAAGCCAAAAAAACCAAAGATATAATATTGCAATATTCCATGCCAAAAATCCCTGTCGGAACAAAGATCAAGGTCTATGAGACCGCAAACAAAGACCCTCTGCCGATAACAATGGCATATTCGTACAAAATAAATGGCAAACGTTTTGTGTCTATCGACTATGCCCCACAGACTATGTACGCTATTAAAGAATTCTGGTCACAATTAAGTTTCTTGGATGGCGTGCGCCTGCATCGTGAAATAAAACAACAATTGCGCCGACGTGGTATTTCACCCGCGTTCAGCAAGATTACTAATTTACGATTGTTTTTGGGCGACAAAATTATAGATTGTGGCAGATAAAAACAAACGCCCCAAACGGGGCATTTTTATTACAGTTGCAACACACCATCTGCAAATTCAATCGAGTGCGGCGCACCACCGGCAACACCACTGATTATCGCACCATTTTCATCACGCACAATTGCATAGCCACGGCTTAACACACTTTTATAACTTAACGACTGTAACATTTGCCCCAAATGCGCCACACTTTGATTCAATGTCACCATCCGGTTCTGCATCAGTGTCGCAATATTTGATACTGCATCCATTTTTTGACACGCCGCCGTCATTTTTGCCGTAATAATTATATTCAACGTCCGCCCCAAATCATCCAACCTTTGCGCATGTTCCATAACCAACTGCTTTGGGCTTTTGACACTAACCGCTTCCAAACGTTGTTTTGCGCTGATTAAACGTGTTGTAAAATTCCCCGACAGACGCACCCACATATTTTCCAATTCCTGTATCAACGCCAATTTAGTCGGCACCACCGCTTCGGCCGCACCGGTTGGTGTTGGCGCACGATAATCCGCTGCAAAATCAATCAGCATCCAATCCGGTTCATGTCCAACCCCGGAAATCAGTGGTATTTCACTGGCCGCCGCCGCCCGCACAACAATCTCTTCGGAAAAGGGCAGCAAATCTTCCAATGAACCACCACCACGTGCCACAATAATCACATCCACATTGCGCATTTTATTAAAATATTCGATACCCGCCACAACCTCGGCCGCCGCCGTCACGCCTTGGACAGTTGCCGGATACAGCAACACACGCACCGGGAAACGTTCACGCAGCCGGTTTTGAATATCTTGGAATGCGGCCCCGGTTGGACTGGTCACGACACCGATTGTTTTTGGCAATCGGGGCAGGGGGCGTTTCCGACTGTCATCAAACAGTCCTTCACGTGCCAATTTTTGTTTGCGTTCTTCCAACATTTTCAAAATAGCACCAACGCCCGCCATTTCAATTTCACTGGCCACAATTTGATAATTACTGCGTGCAGGATAGGTTGTAAATCGACCGGTTATAATCACCTCTAACCCGTCTTCCAACTTAAAGTTTATGGGCGTACCACGCCAGATAATAACAGATATCGCCGCCCCCGCATCTTTAATTGTCATATATACATGCCCCGATGTGGCACGTGTAATTTGCGACAATTCACCACGCACTTTGATACGTGGAAACGCCGTTTCAACAACACCTTTTAAAACTGCAGCGGCATCGGTTACACTGAACACAGTATCTGGCCCGACCATTGGTTCTGGCTTTTGCATAATTCACCCATTTTGTTTATTATTTGCAATTATTGCGGCGGCAAACCTGTTGGCGCTTTGCCGTTCCGCCTGATTTAATTCCACCGGATATCCCATATGATACGGCACCTCTATCCCGACATTTGTATATTGATCCGCCGTCAAATCAAAGACCTGCTTGCTGGGGATATGCATCAAATAGTGATGCGGCCCAAACGTCCACAGTTCATTAATATACATCAACTGCCAATCCCGTGGATTGTGCATTTTTTGGAATGTGCAACTGGACGCTTTACAAAATCCATCTGAATCATATGTAAACATTGATATATCATAATTCAAATCCGGCCCAAAAGTCGCCATTTTCACATCATGATCCTTAAAGCGATTACGAAACAACAGCACCAATTTTTTTGCCGCATGCCTGTCCCCCGGCGACATATTCATTGTATCAATTTGTCGCATCAATCGAATGGTTGCCTTTTGATAAAAGTCTTCTTTTTCCTTTCTCATACCACGATGTTATCACATCTGCCACGGCACTGCAATCACAATTCCGTCAAAGGCCAACGTGGTCTGGGCGCAACAGGTTCATGCACCACACGCCCAACCGCATAATTTTCCAACCCGGCCCACGCAATCATTGCGCCATTATCGGTACATAAATTCATAGGTGGCGCCGCAAACAGCATTTTATTTTTTGCCGCCAACCGTTCCATAGCACTGCGAATTGCGCTGTTTTTCGCAACCCCACCGGCCACAACCAGTGTTTTAGGCGCCGCCATACGCACACGTTCGTCTTTCATTGCATTTGCCAACCTGTTTATAATGCAATCGACCACCGCCGCCTGAAACGAAGCACAAAAATCATTGATATATTCATCAGTCAATTCTGTATTGGCCTTGGATAAAAAAGTACGTGCTGCGGTTTTAATACCACTGAACGAAAAATCACACCCGCCTTTATCACACAGCGGTCGTGGAAATGCAAACGCCTTTGGATTACCGGATTTGGCACGCATATCAACAACCGGCCCACCCGGATACCCCAGCCCCAGCATTTTTGCAACCTTATCATAGGCTTCGCCTGCGCTGTCATCCAAAGTCTGGCCAATCAATTCATATTGCCCAACGCCACGCACCAACAGTATCTGGCAATGTCCACCCGACGCCAGCATCAGCAAGTACGGAAAATCAACCACCACATCACCATCTGCGCCATTGGCCATGGTTGCACGCAAACGTGGCACCAACGCATGTCCTTCTAAATGATTAACGGCCACCAAAGGCTTTCCGGTCGATTGCGCAATACCCGTCGCCGCCATCCAACCAACCAAGACCCCACCAATCAATCCGGGACCTGCGGTCGCCGCAATCACATCGATATCATCAATTGTTTTATTGGCCTTGGCCAATGCCTGATTAATAACGGCATCAATTGCCAAAATGTGCGCACGGGCCGCCAATTCTGGGACAACACCACCATATTTCTGATGTTCGGGGATTTGCGAATAGATTATATGCGCCAAGACATTTCTGTCACTGTCAACAATCGCCGCAGACGTTTCGTCACACGAAGATTCTATCCCCAAACACACGGTTGGACGCACACTGTGCACATTACTGTCCACCGTCCCCATATCTAACTGTATAATTTTTTCATCTGTCATTTTATTTTCACCAAAGACACACCCAAGTTATTTGGATTTTTCATACGTTCTTTCACATATTCATCAAAATCCACATCAACGACCATTCCACGTTCACTGGACGCATGTCGCAACACCCGATTGGGCATTACAACCCCCATATGAACAACCGCAATGTCTGTACCTATCTTATCACGATTTTTTGGATTGTCAGCAATAAACAGCACCACCATCGGCGCATCTATCACAACATCACGCACATATTCATACGGCACATATTCCAAATCCACCCATTGCGCAGGCACCACCACATCCATATTATGAACAATTTTAAACCACGCAGATTTATCAATATACACACGCCTGATTTTTGCACAATCGTAATGTCCACTGACATTTTCCAACAAATTTGAATTATTTGGCAACCAATCCGTTTCAACAAAGTGATTCCGGTTTAAAAATCCGATTTGGCCATTTTTATATCTGATTTGATTTAATTTATCCAAACGACCATCCGCCAAAACCGTTTCTACAAACGTCGTACAATCAAACGCATCATAACGTATCAACGGCCCATTATCGGGCGGCGCCACATCCCCCAAAGGCGACGACACATACGGCGCCCCCAACCAAGACCGTCCAAAATCACCCGTGGTATTACATGAACAACCACACAATAATATCAACAAACACAATCTGCGCATATTATTACAGATTTTCTTTTAACTGAATCCCTGTATAGCATAACGACATCGCATCACGCACAGCCATTTCGCCACTGTCGGGCAAGGTGGCCATTTTATCCACACACGCCACCAACACATCAACATGGGCATCTGCACCCGTTAAAATCTGGGCGGCGGCGATACGTCTTTCTAAATCTGCGGCACGCCAATTTTTTAACGCCCCCGTTTCCAATGTCCCACTGCGCTGGGCAAAAAAGAATAGAATACACACCAACAACAAAACACATGCGCCAATAAAAATTTTAAAGTATTTTTTTATAAAGTTCATTTTTTCCTCCCCTTTACAAAATCAAAACCTTGCGCCACTATCTGGGCATTTTTCTGCAAAAAATCTTCTGTTATCATCTCTGGCCTTTGATGCAACACGATGCGATCAACATAAATTTTTGTTGGCACATCTGTGTACAGCAATCCATTATTTGCCTGCTCGAACACAACATCACGACCCGACACCTGATAAATCATTGTCCATATTGCGCCCGGTTCAATATTCATACGCCGCTGTGATTCCGCCAGAACTTTTTTTGCCTTGGCCAAATTCGGACACACCCACACATGCGCATCAAAATCCATCCACGGCATTCCAACCAAATGCACACTGTTTTCATTACCCAACATAAATCCAGTAAAATTTTTTATCTTCATTGTTCTGCCGTTATTATTCGCACCGCACCAACCACACATCATAATCCGGGTGTTGCACAGGATTTTGTCCGGGTTCATTACGACTCATCCAACCACTGAACACTTGTCCTTTTTCGGGTTCTGCAATCTCCAGGAATACCCAAAAATCTTCTGCATCAAATGGGTCCGTTTGTTTACAGGTACGGACATTGATGAATATTTTTTCGAATTGTAATTCTTGCCCGACCGGCACAACGAATTCCTGGACCTTACCGGCATCTTTATTCATCACCCGCACAACGGCATTTGGACGATCGACATATGCATTCGCCACCAACGGCAACCAACAAAACAATATTGCGAATATTTTTTTCATACGCATATTTTACCGCCCAACCTATCTGATGTCAAATCCAAATAAAAAATCCCCCAAATGGGGGATTTTTTATTTTGCGTTCTTTTCTGCAGATGTTGCTGCCAAGTCTTCGACGATACGCGCCTTTTTACCTGACAACCCACGCAAGAAGAACAATTTAGCACGACGTACTTTACCAATACGAACCTTTTCAATCTTTTCGATTGCAGGGCTGTACAATGGGAACTTACGTTCAACACCGACACCGTATGATTCACGACGTACTGTAAAGGATGCATTATTTCCCATACCGCCATCACGTGCGATAACAACACCTTCGAAAACCTGGATACGGAATTTATCGCCATCTTTAATTTTGACGTGTACTTTCAATGTATCCCCGGCTTTAAAGTTTGGGATTTTTTTGTCGCCAACCAGTTTTGCAACCTGTGCGGCTTCGATTTTTTTAATAATGCTCATTTTTCATTTTCCTTTATTAAGTCCGGTCGACGTTCTTTGGTTATGTCAACCGATTGTTGTTTCCGCCACCGTTCGATATTGCCGTGGTGACCGGACAGCAGGACTTCTGGGACGCTTCGTCCACGCCATACTGACGGACGGGTATATAACGGCCATTCCAACCCGCCGATTTCGAAACTTTCATTTTCGGTGGTATCACGTCCACCGTGAACCACATTATCTAACAGACGAACGCAACTGTCAATAAAAACTTGTGCGGCGATTTCGCCACCCGACAGTATATAATCGCCGATTGAGACCTCTATTATATCATATTCTTCGATGATTCGTTCATCAATTCCTTCGTATCGACCACACAGCAGGGTATATTTTGCATCCGCATCGGACACAAATTCCCGCACCAACCGCTGGTTCAACGTCACCCCACGTGGCGAAAAGTATATGATTTTACCTTTCTGTTTGACCGAATCCAACGCATCACCCAAAGCGTCTGGCCGCATAACCATACCGGCGCCACCACCGAATTGGGTATCATCAACACTGCCATAATTATTTATTGCAAAATCACGAATATTGACCACATCATACGTCCAAATTTTCTTCTCTAACGCACGCCCAACAACCCCGCCTGCCAACGTGCCGGGGAACATATCTGGGAAAATCGTCAATATATTAAAGTGCATATTTCTTACCTGCTTCTGATAATACGCAACGGCTGCATCAGTGTACGTGGACACAGCGCACACGTCTGTTTTGCACTCATAAACGCCGCATCAATCGACCAAGAAGCGCTATTTGACCTTATGACAACACCACCCGAATTCTGCAGTTTCTTTACATCAATCACTGCCCGTGGCTTTGATTTGATAATCTTGCCAAACATACACCAAGGACTATATCCCGTACATTTTACGGTCAATTCGTTGGCATTTTTGATAATTGTCACATTCATAACGTTTTGCATATCTATCCCTTAACACGTTGATTGATGCGCTGTTTAAGCGTATCTGTCAATGCCACACATTTTTTACACTGTTCCTGGGCGTCTGAAAAAATTTTATCCGCCGGCCAATATACACCCGCATCCCAAACCGTAACAGACACAGGCGCCACAGTTTCAATCATAGATGCCGTTCCCATATACGAACGAATAAACTGTCCCCACAAACAGTTTTTGGTATATCGCTGACACGATACCGTCACTTTAACGGGATACTTACAAATGGTCACATCTGAAAAACGCACAACCTTCATTTTGCCCACCATTTATTTTTGTTTTTGCACCTGTTTTGCGATACAGTTCTTACACGTTGCAATCATTGTATTAAACATACGGGTATCGGCCACAATCCATCCAGGCGCCCAAATTGCGACCCGTGTTGGCTTATTTTTTTCTTTCTGAACACCGATTGAAAATCTTTTATCGTTCGACCGGCACAGTTGTCCAACCCCACACTTTTTTGAATATTGAAAACACTGGACTGTCACAGTACCCGCTTCATCCAACGAAACCGCCACAGGCTGTTTTACAATTGGATTATCCACTGTTTCATAACTAACTATCATTTTTTTACCTTTTTATTTTTGGCGATATTAAACGTCTATCCGGCGGGCATCAAAATCCACCCGCGCGCCAACAAAAGACACCATATCACCATTATCCAACTCAATAATATCGCCCGCCCCATAGTTCTGAAAGCAATCGACGACGCCGATTTTTACACCATTGCGCACGACATCAAACCCGATCAGGTCGGCCTGATAATATTCATCTGCACCCAAATCGGGCAGGGCGTCCCGCACAATAAACAGTTCCGTTCCACGCAACTCTTCGGCCATATTACGATTATCAACCCCACGAATTTTGGCAATAATTACATTGGAATTCGGCACATGGCGCACAAACTTAAAATCCCCATCTGCAAATCTGGCACTGGACACATTAAACTTTTGAAAATCATCCGGTTTTTCTGCATATGACTGCACCCGCACTTCACCACGAATTCCCTGGGGCGCAACGATTTTTCCGACCAAGATTTTTTTTGCATCTGGCATAATTATCTCTGCTTTAAATTTTTTACTAAATTGTCATATCTGCGCCGACGGATACAGTTTAATTCCGGCACCGGACATGCATAAAACATATTATCACTGGTACAGAAAGTCCAATTCATACGATTTTCTGCAGCATATTCGACGGCCCGACACCACCGCATATAACGCACAACTTTTTGTCGACACAACGTGCGATCATATGGACAATCCCGATCTGCATCGAATTCCGTACGTCCAAAATCCTCACGCAATTCACGATTCAAATCATCCGGATTATAGTCCCCGGATATTTCGAAATCTGGATTAAAAAAAAGTTCTGACATCTCACCACTCTCCGAAAACTTGGCCCAAGGTTTCATCCTTGGGCCACGCTTTATTAAAGAACGCAAATTATTCTGCAACCGCTTCGGTTGACGCTTCTTCTGCAGGCACTTCGGCTGCGGCCTTGGCGGCTTCTTCTGCAGCGGCTTTTTCAGCGGCAATTTTCGCTAACTTTTCGGCTTTATCTTTGATTTTCATCTGTGTTTTTTCAGACTGCAAATGTTTCTTTGTCTGAACAGGAATCGCTTTTGCTTTTGCCAAACCTGCTTTTACCAAGAATTTGTAAACACGGTCTGATGGCTGTGCACCTTTTGCCAACCATGCTTTTACTTCATCAACTTTCAAAACGACACGTTTGTCGCTGTCTTTTGCCTGCATTGGGTCATATTTACCAACAACTTCCAACACATTACCAGAGTTACGTGCATTGCGTGAATCTGTCACAACAATGTGATAGTATGGACGTTTTTTTGCACCAAAACGTGCCAAACGAATAACAGTTGCCATATTTTTTGCTCCTTAATTTATAACTGTTTTTCCACCAAGAAAACCACCATCAAAAGCGAAACTCGCCGGTTGATGTACCACACGCATTCTGCGAACTGGTTGTATTATGATGGCAATCTTTGGGATTTGCGACGCAATTATGCATCATAATTTAACAAAAGTCAAACATTTATTACGCACATACATTTAAAAATCCCCAAAATTGGGGATTTTGGTTTAATTGATTGCACTGGGGCGAATATCGCCAAAGTTTTTTGAAAATTCGAACACAGCATCTACGAATTTGAAAACATCCTGCAAATATTCCGTCACAGGCATATCAAATTTACTTTTATCGGATTCAAACCGTTCAACATAGAACCGCACAGTCGCACCCACCGTTCCTGTCCCCGACAGGCGACAAAACACACGCACACCATTGTCTGTCAATATCTGAACCCCTTGGTTGGTCACGAACTCACCCGTAACGGGATCGGTATATTCAAACACTTCCTTGCGCTGGATTGTAACGTCACCATATTTTTGCCCATCCAAATTTGCATTTGACACACGACGAATCATATCATCGGCGACATTTTTATCGACCCCTTCATAGCTGTACTGACAATAAAAGAACCGACCATTTTCATCCCACATTTCACGCACGATTTCTGCAACTGTTTTGCCGGTTTTTGCCAATATATTCAACCAGAATAATATTGCAAATATACCGTCTTTTTCACGGATATAATCTGCACCTTGGCCAAAACTTTCTTCACCACACAGATTTATTCGTCCCGCATCCAATAAACTGGCAAAGAATTTCCATCCCGTCGGCGTTTGATATACATCCAATCCCATTTTTTTTGCAACGACATCAACGGCACTGGACGTTGGGGCGGAACGCGCAACCCCACTTAATCCATTTTGGAAATAAGGCACCAATTTATGATATTTTACCAAAATCGCCAAACTGTCAGAAGGCTTAACATAAAATCCGTTGCCTAAAATCATATTTCTGTCGCCGTCACCATCACACGCACATCCAAAATCTGCACCACCACGCATCATAAAGTTATATATTTCATGCGCATATGTTGGATTGGGTTCGGGATGCACACCACCAAAATCATCCATTGGATTTGCACGCAAAATCCATTCGGGTTTGGCACCCAAACGATTTACAAAAATCTCATGCGCCGCCGCACCGGTTGACGCATTCATTGCATCAAATCGAAACGTATGTCCGCCCGCAAACCACGCCCGTATCGCATCAAAATCAAACATAGATTCCAACAAATCTGCATAGTCTGCGATTGGATTAATATATTCCACATTTGGCAAATCCACAGCCACCGCATCATCAACATCCAAAGTTTTATATTTTGTAATTGTCTTTGTTTTTTCATACAATGTATTGGTAAAGCCTTCGGTTGCCTGTCCACCATTTGCCATTTCCACTTTTACGCCAAAATCACCATTAATTCCGGCGGGGTTATGCGATGCCGACAGTATGAATCCGCCATCTGCATTATACTTACGAATAATATGCGAAATCGCAGGTGTCGGCGCCACCAAATCACGCCCAACGACCAATATTCGTTCTATGCCATTTGCCACCAATATTTTAATTATTTTCGGCAAGAATTGTCGTGACGGATATCGTCCATCACCACCAACGACCCATGTCTTGACATGTTGTCCATCCATCATGCGCACATCAATCGCCGATTGAATAAAGTTTTCTAAAAAATCAGGGGCCAAGAAAACAGACGTTTGTTTTCTAAGCCCCCCGGTACCTGGTTTTTGATTATCAAACGGTTTGGTATCAACGGAAACGACATTCATGATAAATCCCCTTGGTTATACATGATTCACACCACAACCATAACAATAAAATCACAACATATCAAGCAACGAAAGCGGATAGCACGTAAAAGAAAACCAATCATATGAATAAGCAACCCCAATCTCGCTGCAGCGTCAGCGAAAGCGGATGGTGCGGGCGAAGGGAATCCAAACGTATCGCAGTCTTAACGAGTTGCGTTATTAGCAACGAGTTTTAGACGAAGAAGAGAGGATACCCGATTCAAACAAACCAAAAGACAAGCATGGTGCGGGCGAAGGGAATCGAACCCTCGTCTTCAGCTTGGGAAGCTGACGTGCTACCATTATACCACGCCCGCAGTCGGAACAGGGCAGATAATACACCAAAATCCACCCCATGTCCAGTATGTTTTTTGCTATCTTTGTTTTGTATTTGTCTTTTTCAGTTTCAATTTTTTATAAAATGCAATTCTGTTATTCATTTCCTTGGCAAACCCATCCACACCACCGGCACGTGCGATACGGTTCATATCACCAACAACGGATGAAGTTGGTAATTTATAATTCGCCACACCCAAGACGGATTCTGGGCCATACTTAAAAGATGGATGATCTACAAAAACATGATTTGTTGTCTTATCGGCACCCAAAACCGCTTTGCCAGGCAACTTTGATGCCAAGACACGCAAATCCTTAACCAAACATTCCGTTTTCAATCCTTTAACAACATCGTACACATCGCTGTGAATTTTTGCACCCTTCACAGGTCGCACCGGCGGCTCAGACGCCATCACTCCATTAGCTACTCTGTTATAATCAACAATATTATTTACTTCACGGGCCACACAAGCCGGATCAGAATCATTAAACTTATTAAGATAAGTCAACGCTTCATACACAGAATATTTAGTGCGCTCTTTACCAACCAAAGAGAACCGCCCGAAACCTGGATGATACACATAAATCCAATCCCTGATTTCATCGCCCGTAATTACCGAACCATCACACAACAGCGGTGCCAATTCACGCAGTTGGGCTTCTAACTTATCAAACTTTTCTTGATACCATTCGATATCATCAAAACCCTCATCCAGCTTTGACGCAAAAACATCCCGCACACTTAAAACAACACGCCCACCATTTTGTACATTATAAATTGCCTTGATTTCATCTTTCGGCCCAAAACACACAGGTTGCAGTCCCATTTTTTTACGCAATTCCTGACATCCTGGTTGCTGTACCAACAAATTCTTAACCAACCATCTTAATCTGGGATTATCTTTATTTGCAAATCTGTTTAACCTTGCTGACCACCCATCAAAGGCCCATGGCAAATCCTGTTCCTGGGCCTGATAAACAACACCATCAACATTTGCGTTCAACACTTCTTTTGTCTTCCATCTACCAAATTCATCATGATACTTATTTTCCCCCACAACAAGACGAACAAGCTTTGTATCACCCCAAATATCACGTGCCATTTTTTGATAATCTGCAAAACTATAGTTGTACACACGACCTTCTTGGGTGCACATCTTTTCCAACTCACGTGGAATAATGATATCATTAACTAATTTTTCCAGCGATTCTACATACCCTGCCGGCGCCACAGATTTAATACCGTCCGTCAAACTGAACTTTACTAACTTTTTATCCATTTTTTATCCCGCTATCTTTTATTTTCTGCGATAATCTGTTTTGCAAATTTGCGAATTTGCGCAATCGCATCTTCAAATTCAAACACACGTGGCATGGGGCAGACCGACTTCATTGTTGCATTATGCATTCTGGGCGTTCTGCAAATCGGGCACATATGGAAATCACCTGCTTTTATCGCCCCACATGTTTTTGCCGCCTTGTGCGCC
>JAFXGD010000085.1 GCA_017513285.1 Alphaproteobacteria bacterium | reverse complement strand
CAACTGCGAAGGGGACAAATGTGCCGATATGCAATACTTTACATTGGACGAAGTCTCCAAATTGAAGAACGTTGTTTCAACCACACGTATATCATTGGCCGGATTGGCCCGTGGCGAGACATATTCAGAATGTAAATCGTATCGCAGCGGCAGCAAGGGACGGTCATGAAAATTTTTGTAACCAAAGAATACTTTGATAAATCCCAACGGAAAGTTCGAGAGTTGCAAGAACGACTGGCCCAGATACGCAACGATAAGACGGCCGCATACACAGAAGATACAAACACATGGCATGATAATTTTGCCTATGAACATTTGACCAGGGAAGAAAAGCAGACAGAAAAATTGGTCGCTGATTTATTGGCAGAACTGGACAATATGCTTGTCGTATCAAGGAATAAGCCGGCAACCACAGAAACAGTCGGTCTGTATTGCTGGGTATGTGTGACCCAAGAAAATGAAACCACCGGTGCAGAAACAGAATGCAGACTGGGGATTGTGCCATTGGGGGCAGAAGATATACCGCAACAAAAGTACGCATATAATATGCCATTGGTTCAACCCTTGGTCGGATTATCTGTTGGGGACGAAATAACGGTTCGTGTTCCATCAGGCGAAATACATATGACAATTCAAACAATTGAACCCCTATAACCCCAGGAATAGAGATGATAAAAGAACTTAGCTATTCTGCATATATTTTGCCGGTGCGTGATGGGCGGGTCGCCTTGCTGAAATACGGTGAAAATGGATTTGGTCCAATTGGTGGGCGACTGGATGATGGCGAAGATTTCTTGACTGCGCTGCGGCGTGAACTGACCGAAGAATTGGGCGAATTTGCATCTGCGCTGGCAGACCAAGTGGTTGAAATCCCTGTGCCATATGCGTTTCGTCACCCTGCCCCTGAACGGGCGCAAAAACGTGGCGCATGGGGCGAAGAACATCACTTTTATATCGTTCACGTCCCAGATGATATGGAATTGAATTTCTGCGAAAATCGCCCCGAAGAAATTTCGGTCGCATGGGTTGCCCCCGACGATTTATTAAACCCACAAATCACACCGTTTGATGATATGCGTGAATTTTATGCGTTGCACATTTTGCCAAACTTGGGCTGTAAATTTTCAATGAGTTTGCGCCCTGAATATTATGAAATGGTGCGTTCTGGGGAAAAAGATATCGAACTGCGCCTGTATGATGAAAAACGTCGCAGAATGCACAACGGTGACACTATTCTGATATATGATGCGCAAAACCACAATGATTATATTCGTGCAAAGATTGTTCGCCTGCATATTGCGCACAGTTTTGCAGACCTGGCGACGAAAATCAGTATGCCCCGAACCGGTTTCGCATCGCTGAATACACTGATGTCCGCAATATCAAAATTTTACGATGCCGAAATGGAATCCAAATACGGTATTGTGGGGATTGAATTAGAGGTTATATAACCACAAACTCGTTTAACTCCAGCCAATCAGTTTCCTGAAAATCGGGAAAGTATTTGTTAAAAAAGTCAATGTGGACCGTACGCCAGTATGCCAGGGACAGGTCGCCTTCGCCCTCTATTTTTGCCCATGCGTCATCAATGTCACAAAACCGACACTTTCGAACGGCTGTAATTTGAATTCGTATTGTTTCGCCACGACTGTTATAGATTTCCTGAACATCACCAATTTTTGCCATTGGTTCTTCATCAGAATTCCGGCCACAGGTTCCACGTTTTCGACCTATGCGCACCAATTCAAACAAATTATCATCATCAAAAGTCCAGCGGTTTATCATGATGGGGTTCTTTCCGATATTTTATCGTCCTATATCTTTTTGGCTTACCGTATAATCGTGTGCTTGAACCACTGTTCTTGGAAAGCGGTTTTTTGTTCAATATATTCGTTTGTTGGATTTTGTCCATCTGGCACAACAATCAGTTTATCGTCATTGTCATTGGTGCGATGAATAATCGCAACGCATTTTCCGGTAAAGTTTGCCAATGGTGTATCAACACCCAATACATATGCATCTAATTCTTCACCATCGCCCGATATGGTGTTTGGTATAAATCCATAATTCACTTCGTATGTAAAGCCGTGTTTTGGATGTTTACTGCCCAGGGGGCGGTCCATTTGTACATTGACGATTTTACCCAGAAAATCACGTGCATTTACGATGTTGGAATTTGTGGACATTTTATATCCTTATGGTTGGTATTATAGAATCAGTATAGATTACAATATTTATGTTGTCAAAGTTTATGATTGCTGATTTTTTCACAGCATACAATCCTTTTTGACATCTGGTGAATTTGGGTTGGCATTGAATTGCGGGATAACAAAAGATTCTTATCGGTTGCGCAATATTTTCTGCTTATATTATTGACAATAAATAAATTTGTGTTATATTACATGCGATATGATTGATAAAGATGAAGCAATTTTGATTTACCAGAATAACAATGCGGACAAACCCGGCTTTGCCTGGCGTTTTCGTGAACGATTGGTATATCCATTTCAGAAAAAGCGTTTTTATGCCCAATGGGAAAATGCACCGATGGATATGCGTTTTCGTCTGACGAACAAGTGCGACGAAAATTGTGCACGCTGTTTTGAGTGTTCTGGGCCAAATAATCCATTGAATACGGTTCCTGTGGATGATGTTATTTTTTATGGCAATCAGCGTGACAGCAATTTTACTAATATCTATATGACCGGTGGAGAATGGTCGTTGATATATGATGTACAGCCTCATTTTATGCGCAAAATATTTGACAGATTAGATTTGTCTAAATCAGATGAATATACTATTCAGACAAATGCGCGTTGGGTGCATGGACAACATCGTGATGAAATTTTAGACGATATTAAACATATTCAGTCAGCGATTGGAAAACATAACGGTATATTGAAACTGGATATGTCTGTCGACAGATATCGCAGTAACAAATGTATTGATGCGGTTCGCGATGTGGTTTTGGCGGTGGCGTCTGACCCACAGTTTAAGTATACTAAAATTCGCCTGATGTCGTGTGCATTGGACGCACAAATGGCGAACGAACGTGTCTTGGTACCAGAAATTTTTAAGGCTAATGGTATAAAATTAGAATTTCAGCCACGTTCGTGGTTTAATCCATATTTCCAGGTTTGCTATGCCAACAACACACGTATTGTGATTCACGAAGAAGGTCCCACAATGCGTATCGGTCGTGCAAAACAAAATAACATAGGCTATAAAATCTATTATCCGCAATTACAATGTGGTGGTTTGCAACCCGAACATACATTGATGGAATTGTCATTGCGTGAAGACGGTATGATAAAATGGCATAACTGGTACGACTGGGATATAATGGTGCCGTATAAAGACGCAGATGGGCAATATAAATCGTTGCCACAAATTCGCGCTGAATTGGTCGATATGGTGTGGCCACGTCTGTTGCGCCATAATATAAAAAATACTATTTTGAATTTGTTGCCTGTATATGGTTTATTTCGTCAAATATATATCAACAAGCAAATGCAAAAAACGTACGAAGAAAACAGAAGGCAATTTATACACCATGCTGTTCCAATAAAAGAGCTATAGTTATTCGCATCACAGTTTTTTATTTCTCTGCAGCGGCGATTTTTGTTCGCAGTTCCGGTTCGTTTGTACGTATCCAATCGTATGCCGTTTCCATAAAGCC
Source organism: Alphaproteobacteria bacterium (assembly GCA_017513285.1). GTDB lineage: Bacteria > Pseudomonadota > Alphaproteobacteria > Rs-D84 > Rs-D84 > Enterousia. Next base: position 11,345 of record JAFXGD010000085.1, on the reverse strand, counting down.
CTGGATTGATTTGCGGTTTATATACATTTCACGCAGTGTGTCAAAAATCGGTTTGGCGTCTATATCCATACTGTAAAAATAATTATATGCGATATATTCCGGTGGCGGGGTAAGTTTGCCGATGTCGGAATTTCGTATAATTGTTTCAACCACTAATTCCGATAACAGCCATTTTATGTGCGGAAAATCGTATTCTTTTTCATCGTCGTGGAAATGTTTTTGCCATGCGTTAAACCACACAAAGTGCGTTATTTCATGTAATGCCGTTGCCACCGCATAATTCGGGTCAAAGTAATAATAGATAGAAAAACTGTTGTCGGACAAATCACGTGGACAAATTGGGTTCAATCCGACCATCCCCACCATATCGTTTAATATTTCCGAACAGTCCATATCAAACGCAGACGAATACGCTTCATTCAGATTTTTTGCGATTGGTTCCCATGCGTTTTCAAACATATGAATTGATTTTTCGATATCTGCTTGTTTGTCGTTTCTGATTTTTAACAATTCACGTCGCAGGTATTCAAATCGTTCTTCCTGGGTCAGTGATTGCGCATAATCAAAATCCAGTGATGGATGCGCCCGATATAGTTCCGATTTCCACCATGTTGGCGTATCGTCTGTCTGATGAAACAGAATAAAATCTATATCCGATTCAAAATCTTTCTGTTGCCAGTTCAGTTTCATATTAAAATCCCTATTATTGCTTTCGGCGACTTTTTTCTATTATATCGTCCATTGTTTTGATTTGTTCCAGTTGTTCCGTGGTAATAATGTCAACAACCTCATATGGTTTATCTTTGATAGAATTCAATATGTGAAAAACATTTTTTCCAACTGCAACAGGTTGTGATAACATCCTTTGAAAGTTTTTCCCCATCGCATTTTTGGCACGTGGTTCAAAAATATGGTATTGGCCGTCTGACATTTTTACCGCCGGTACCACGTGACCATTGTTGCTGTGTCCGTTGTTCAGGCAGTCCACCTCTGTTGTAATCGCGGCACGCAAATCAAGTCCAGAATTTTGTGCGACATATAAAAATACTTTTGTCATCCCTGTGCAAGAAACCAGGTCGCCCAGTCTTTGTTCAAAAATTTCCCGACCCGACAAAGCAAATCTTACATCACGAATATCAATATTGCGTTTATCGGCCAATTCTTGTTCTAATATACGTTTTTGTTCCAAATTCAATTCCTGAAAAATACCATTTTCAGGATTGTGAATTTTATCAAGAACGGTTTGTAAGGCTTTTATTATCTGTTTGTCTGTCATTTCCATACTTATACCTTTGCATTGATTATACCACATTGCATCACATAGCATTTTATCTGTCTGGTGTGTTTTGTTGTTGCTTTATTGCCGTATAGTCCGTCATCATTTTTTTGACTGCGCCGGCTAAATCCGTTCGTATGACTTCTGGTGTGATATAGGAATTGGCGAATGATTCCATGAACATCGGTTGAACTGGTTTGTTAAACAGTTCTTGTCCGATAATATCAACTATGCGTTCTTTCAAATCCTGGGGGACATTATATTTTTCTATTATTTGCTCTTGTATCAAAATGTGCACAAACTCATGCATAAATAACAGATATATACCATAATCGTTGCGCTTGTCATCACTCATACGGAAAAGTATAGTTGCGTTTTTACCCGATGAGTATCCACCTCCACGTCCATATGTGCACTTGATGCTTAAAGTCTCTGGCATTGTTGCGCCCCATGCCGGCAACAGCGACGCAATATGTGTTTTGATTCTGTTTTGTACCAATATTATTGCTTTTTTTATATTCTCGTCTTGATGCGTTAAATCAGACAGTTTGTATATTTTATTTACAAAAATATCGTGATAATGCTGAATTTGTTGTTCGGTCAGTTTTGGCTGCTCAAACATTTCGCGCATTCTGTCATCGTTTGGGATGAACATGTCATATCTGTATTTATAGTTTTTTAGATTTGACCAATAACGTTCATAGCCACTAATAATACGTTTCCATGCGCTTTCTGCATCAAGATGTTCTATTTTTATCTGCATATTTATTCCCCGTATGTCTGTTTTATATATTCTGTTAATGTCTTTGCAATATCGTCAGACGTATCAATAAATTTTATACCATGCTGGTCGCATGTTTTTTTATATTGTTTGGATTGTTTAATAAAATATTCACCCATTTGTAAAATTTCATTATTGTCTTTTGCGGACGCCCAATCCGTTTTGCGTGCACGTACTAAAAATTGTTCGGGTGTTAAATTTGGATAGCCTAAGCATACGATATCACAGGTTTCAAAACAGATGTTTTTTGCAGCCGTTTCTGGGGATAGATGACAACCTTCAACGACATATTTTCTGGTTGGGTTTTCTTGGTATAATTGACGCATGTATTCAAAAATAAATTTTGATAAAATAGGCTCACTTTTTTCGGGCTCTTCATGCATACCTAAATCAGGAAAAGTTTTATAGAAGGTGGCAACAATCGCATCAATTGATATTAATCCGCATCCAAACTTATCGCATAGCATATTCGCCAGTGAAGATTTCCCAGCACGTGGCACACCAATAATTAATAAACTTTTCATAAATTATCCCTTTATTTCCCACAGATTATATCACAGGCAATCACAGTTTGCATCACAGTTTTTGGTGGTTTGGGGGCATGGGGCGGGATTGGGTTGGATTTGCACACCCCGAATAAAATAAAAATATCCCGCCCCGCATGGGGGTTGCGCCCAATCAAAAAATCAAAAAAGCATGGAAGTCCAAACAAAAAACGCACCAAATGGTGCGTTTCTAAACTGGTGCACCTTATAGGAGAAAGTTGGAACCGCTTTCATGCTGAAATTTCCAAAAATGCCAGAATTATTGAAGGGTCAGGCATGTTAAAACTGATAAAAAAGGCTGCATGACATTTTTACGAACCCCAGAATATGCGTGAATTATTACCGCTTATAATATTAGAATCATATAAAGCATTCTTTTTACTGTGGCACCATTTTTTTAACTTCGTGCACATGGGGGTGGGGGTATATGACACGCATATACCATACTTACGTGTCAAATGATTGGACATGGTGATTGGATTGGGGTGCTATAATACACAAATATATTGCATGAAAGACGGTATATTGGTGTACGGGCATTTATTGCATTTTTTACTCTGTTCGGCTTTGTGATTCTATTATATTGTTGATTTGCTGTTGAATGATTTGTGTCTTTTCTGCTTTGGATAAACGTTTTATGGGTCTGAACATCCAAGAGTTGCGCTGGAAATACAACATCCTAGTGCATAATCTTTCAATCATTAGGTCAAGCCCAGAACGACTACGATTAAATTTTTTTGACAGCATCCAGAATGGATGACACGTGACAAAAAAGTCATATAACATTTCATAGGTGTTTATGTCGGGGTTTACTGGGGATTTTTCAGCGATTATCCTGCATATGGTCGTGATGTCAAACGGCATACGGCCCCGAAAGTATGTTTTTATTCTTTTTGCTTGTATGGCCTGAAGTTCTTCGGACGACAATTTTTCAAATCGGGCCGCCTTGCGCTGTTCCTTTTCTTCAATACGCTTTTGCAACAATAGGGCGCGTTCATATTCTGCTTGAAGTCGTTTTTGCAGAATTTCTTGTTGTTTTTTCTCTCTGATGGCGGTGCGTTTTGCTGCGCATGGGCCACAATGGATACTGGTATACCACAAGGATACATATGTCGCATTGCAATCCTTGCATTGCTTTATGTGGGTGTTTTCCCATTGTGTTAATGGCATAGAAACGCCATTTCTGATGTTTTCAATGTCTTTTCCGCTGTCCAGACAACAACGGCATATATTGTGGAGCTTTATATAAGCAGCGTCATCACCCATAGATTTATTACATAAACAGCATTTTTTATCACACATCTAATGTTCTCTTACTTTTAGGTGCCTGACAATCGCATTGTCGTGCCTCGACAGTGCGATCAATTGTTTTTGCGCTGGACTTGTGCATCCCAAACCACAAAACGCATGTCGAGGCATTTGTCGCATGGACAGGCACGATAGGGTTATATCAATGTGCCTTGTGCGCGTGTACGAGTCAATTTGCAATGTTCCAACATTTCTTTGATGCTAGCATTTTGACTACTTAATGCATGGAAATTACCACCAGTCAACAAAACATACGACCATTCACAATTCATGCGTTCTGATTCTGGCAATTCATTGATTTTTGCTGCCCAGTCAACCGCACTAACCTCTTTGCTGCACACATCGATATTATCGGCACGGTCATCACCCTTGGTTTCAACAACATACATTTTGTTGCCAATTTTTACCATAAAGTCAGGATGATATGTTCCCAGCATGCCGTCTTTGCGCAAATAACGCAGGTGTGCAAATGTATGTTTGTGTTCATCAATCTTTATCAGGCGTTCAACTGCCCCATCCGCATCGCAATATTCCAAGAATTCTTTTTCCAGGTTTGATGTGGACGGATAGAATGTTTTTGTATAAATTGACTTTTTTATATCCAACGCAAAATTTTCACGCCCAAACATTGTATCAACTTGCGAAAACCAATGTTTTTCCACAACTGCCTCGGCCACATCAATTCTGGTGTGCATTTCATAAACCGCCTTGGACAGTTCTGTCAGGGTATGTTGCAATATTTGCCCGTTTGATAATATCAGCACACGCCAATTCCCGTCCACTAATGGGTCAAATTCCTGGCCGAACAAACGTGTCCGGATATACTTGTCGATGGTTCGCATTAACAACGCCTGGTCAATCTGCATCAATGGCAGTTCGGCTTTATGCCCCTTGCTGCTCATCTTGGCCATATTCACAATAATTGTGTTCAGCATTTTTTGCAGATATTCATTGTATGACTTTGCGTTAAATATATCGCCACGCACCCTGTATTCACCAAAGCGGGTTTTGACCTGCATTTCAACCCCAACGAAACGTTCATCATTGTCATTTGGCACCAATTTTTTCAAATCGTCCAGTCTTGCCCCATCCCATTGGTTCATGCTTTCAACAGATATAACATCGCCCGACATAGTTTCTTCTTTGTCTTTTACAATGCGTGGCCAAAACAAATTCAGTTCGGCAAAATTCGGTTTCAAACCAACAGAAATCATATCACCCAACGCCTTGCCCTTGCCACCAGGCCGGGGTGCGGGTTCTTCAACCAATAAACTTTTATCCAGGTCATCATAGAATTTTTCAAACGCCGGATGTTCAATAACAAACAAAGTATCCAGATAATTAACTGGTTGTTGTTTCAGGTCATATATGTTATGTCTGTTTTCTATCTTGCTGTCTTGGAATTCGGGTTCACGCCACATTAAACGCAATCCACGTCCCAAAACCTGTTCCAGCAATATTGGTGCCTCGGATGAACGCAGGGGCACAATAACGCAAATACTGTTAACATCAAACCCCTCACGCAACATCATAACACTGACAACAACCTTGGGCTTGTCAGACCTGTCCATGTTAAATAACTGCTGTTTTGTTTGTTCCCATTCATCTGGTGGGATTTCACCTTTACGGTTAGAGTCAATACGCATAATATCGTCTTCGGCCAATCCCTCGGACCGCAGAAAGTCCACCACAAACGGCGACACATCTGTATCTTCGCAGACAACCAACATTTTTGGCGATTTTTTGGCGTTAAGTTTTTCAAAATCTTCACGCAATATATTTAAACGTGACAGCCCCGCACGCAACATTAAACGTTGCCCCTCGGACAGACCGATTACTTGTTTGCCCTCACGCACGGCCTTGAATTCAATTTCTGCATTAGACAACGCCCCCAATTCCTTACGCTTGTCCAGAATAAAGGTCTTAACAAACCCGGCTTTCATCGCAGTTGCCAATTCAAAGTTGGTCACAATGTGCGGGAAAAAGTGTTTGGTTCTGTTCTTGCCACCACCCGTCACAATATACGGGGTCGCAGAAAAGTCGATTTGAATAAAACTGTTGCCCTTGGGGTCCGCAATGGTATTCAATGCACGTTGCCATTCAACCTCGGCCACGATGCCGTTCGATTTGCTTTCGTGGATATGGTGGGCTTCGTCATTAAATACACACAGGTCTGGCAAACCTGCCAGATATTCAATTACCCCACCACGCAGGTATTTTGCATCCAGCGCATCCAATGCATTACCACTGGCAACACCCGGTGTCACAGGCAGGATTTCAGATGCCATATTTTGTGTGTCACCAAAGTCAAAACCCATAATTTGGGTTTCTGATTCACCATCCGGCGTATCTTCGTTCAATTTATGCCAGTTCGTTATTGCAATTATGCCACCGCCAGTTGTTTTGTTGCCAATTTCCTTTTTATCCGCCACCGCATTTTGAATAAATGAAAATACATCCTGGCGGTATTTTTCAGGTACAAACAATTCCTGGTTGCTTTTCAGGTCGGATGTTTCAAAATCACGCCGTCCAAGAGCAATTTCTTTACCACGAAACGCATCTAACAGACGTTCATATACAATCAGCCCCGGTGCAATTAACAGAAAGTTCTTGGTATATTTTACGCCATTACTGGTTTGATATTTAGCATTCAAATACTGCCATATCAACAACGCATTCAGCACCCACGTTTTACCCGTTCCGGTTGCCATTTTAACGCAATATTTTGGATGGCGATATTTGTCGGCGGTTATAACGTCTGTAAAGTTCTGGTCAACATAGGACGTATCTGTCACATTGGACAGGTGTGCATACATATCAACCACAGAATTGGACTTTAAAACCTCGTGCACATATATTGCGTTCAAAATCGCCTGACGTTGGCCATCATGGAAATTACGGTCACGCACATCACAGAATGACGGTTCAAACCAATACCGCAACAGGTCGGCAGTTATTGGCGATACAGCGGCCAGAAAATGCCCGTTTTCCCATTCGGCATTAACCAATTCAGTTAACCCCTTGGCGAATTTTAATGGAATATCACGTGTTCCAGAATTTGTTGGTGATGCCATTATGCTACCTCCTCGACAACCATTGATTCAAAACCGAATACGTCCACTGCTTTTACACAAATTTTACGTTTGCCTGGACGTGCCGATGTAATTATTTCTGCGCTGGTCACAACACGCAACGCATCGCCATCGTTGGCAGTGTTTTCACGATAATCCTGCCACACGCTACGGAATGTTTGGCCGTCATAATCCGGGTCTATTGACCAATATTCAATCAAATCCAACGGGCGTTCTGCCATAACCTGTTGAACCTTTGTCTTGGCTTTATCATCCAATGGCAAACTGTCCGGCGACAGCAATACATAATTATCCAGCGCAACGGTTATCTTAACCTTGCCATCTTCATTTGCCGGCACAACCAATGGCCGCTTAATGGTCAAATATTGCAGGGACGAGAATGTGATTTTCCCACTGTTGACCAAGTCTGCATATCCCTTTTTCCGCAACATGTCCAACAAATCTGGCGGTATAACCAGGACTTCGCATTCTGATTTATTCATCCCCTGAATGGTTGCACCAATATCAAATGCAAAGTTCCAGCCCAACACAATAACCTTGTTCCAGCCACCCATATATGATTCACGCAATTCCAATGCTTTTTTAATGGTGTTGGAATTGGTCACTTTGTTCGGGCTGTCCACATATACCAGGGTGCTGGTGCCACGAATGTGCCCCAGGTTGGCTGGTGCGTCCGCCACGTCAAATGGCAATGCGCCATACAACCCCATAACAACACGTGCCAGGTCGGACACACGGCGGAATTGTTTGTCAGACAGGAATGCCTCACGTGAATAATCACCAATGCTGTGATACAGGAATGGCTTGCATTCCGGAATATCAATCATACGTTTTCGCATAATCATACATGACGGTTTTCCCAGGTCGGATGTTATCCAACGCCGTCCCAATTTTTCGGCAACCGCCGCAGTCGTTCCCGAACCACCAAAGAAATCTGCCACGATTGAATTTTCGTTAGAAGAATGTTCGATTATCCTTGCCAATAATTTTTCGGGCTTTTGTGTATCATAATTTGTTATTTCGGAATGCGCTTTTTGGTTCCCTTTAAACGCACGGGGGTCTGCATAAATTTGTTGAATATCTGTCCACACAGTGGAACAAGGAACGCCTTTACTTTCATCTAAATATTGTTTTTCCCAGATAATTTCACCATTTGCATCCCTGCCACGCATTCTTCTTTGGTATCTTCTACCGGTTTCATCTGTATATTTAAACCAATCATTAACATACTTGTCTGAATAAGGAAGATATACTTTGTTTTCCAATCTGGAGTTATAGTTTTTTGCATAATGTAAAATGTATTCTTGAATTTTTACAAATTTAGAACCTGCCGCACGCCCCCCCGAAGGTGAACCGTATGCCCACACTATTTCATCCACGAAATTATTTTTTCCAAATACATCGTCAAGAATACACCTTACATAATTATTTGCTTGAACGCCGATGTGCACATAAATTGAGCCCTGGTCGGACAGCAATTCTTTCATCAATGCTAACCGTGGATACAGCATTTTCAGATACGATATTGTGCCATCTGACCACGTGTCCGAATATGCAAATTGTTCCAACACAGTTGGTTTTTGTTCCACGTCACCATTGGGCAGATTTATTTTTGTTCTATAATCCGCCTTAGAATCAAATGGTGGGTCAATGTATATCAGGTCAATTTTGCCACGCATAGACGGCAATCCTGTTGCGGGGTCACCAGCCAATAATGCCTGCATAGCAAACAAGTTATCTCCGTGAATCAAACGATTAAACCAACCATCTGTTTCGCAATGTTCTGCGCTGGTGTCGTCTGGGGGACAGCAAGCGCGAATTGTGCCACGAAACAAACCACTTTCATCACGGGCGGGCAGAACATATTCATTTGTTTGCAACATCATTTTGTTATCAGATTGCGCACGTGCCAAAATCTGTTCAACCTCACGTCGGCCTTGTTTTACAACGTCTGGCAATGCCTCTATCAGCGATTTCATAACCCACCCCATTGTGTAAAAATTAAACCGCCAACGGGATGGCGGTCGGGGGGTTAGAAAAATCAGTTTTTATCAATTTGATTCCTGTTGCTTTTAGCAATATGCCTGTTTTATAACAACAGCCCCCCGACATACAAGTCAGGGTCAAAAACGGTGCAGACAACACCATGTTGGAAACGATGCATTCTGCACCGGATAAAAACTGGGCTTTCTACGGCCCCGGACACAACTTTCCCGATTGGTCCTGTTTATTACTTTAACACCAATAAAATCAAAAGTCCAATCATGGGCTGTTTTTTATTCCCAACATGAAGATTCGGCTAAAGATTCGGGTTTAACGATTCATTTGTATTTCGCACTTGCGGTTTTTTACGCAAAACGAATCATGTGTTTTTGATAAAAAATGTCTGCAACGAGCAGAAAACTGACTTTTTTATTTAATTTGACAGCGGTTTGATTGGGATTGCTAATTCAAAAATCCACACACATACTGGTTATATAGGGCCTTAAAACAAGGACTTGATTTGATAACGGATTGACGGTACAGATGACGACGAAGAAATGGACTGTTGAATGGTGTCGGAAATACCTTGGCGCAGAGGCCAAGGGCATGACCGATGCCCAAATTGAACAGTATCGTGATTATCTGGTACAGGTCATAAATGGAATATATAACAGGGTCTTATGCAATGAAAAACGAACTTTTGAACGGGATAAATAAATGTGTTATTTACTGTCGTGTGTCCACATTGAATCAGGTCACCGATGGCAGTGGGCTTGAAACACAAGAATCACTTTGTCGTCAATGGGCGGCACGCAACAATCTGCATGTTGAACGGGTTTTTAGTGATGCGGGCAAATCTGGTGGTAAATTAGACGGTCGTGATGCCTTGGCGGGCATGGTTAGTGTCTTGGAGCGAGCAAAAGAACGGCATGTGGTTTTGTTTTTTGATGTTAAACGCCTGGCACGTGAAATTGTTGATTTTGGTCTGATGCGCAGACGCATTGAAAACAGGGGGCATCTTATTGCAACGTGCCAAGACGGCATTTTAGACCAAAGTCCCCAGGAACACTTTATCACAGGTATAAATGTGCTGAATGGGCAACTGGAACGCGAATTAAATGCAGTTCGTGTTAAAGATTTTATGCTGGCACGTGCGCAACAGGGATATTGGCAATTCCAACCGCCATGGGGACTAAAATTTACGGGGGGCAACAAGTGTAAAGATTTAATTGCCGATGAACCAAGTGCATCAATTATTCGCCAAGCGTTTGAAGATTATGCCAATGGAAAGTTGGGGCAAATAACGGATGTTCGCGTTTTTATAAACATAAAGCGACGTGAGCTGGGCTTGAGCGATTATAGTATGACGCAAACGACCAATTTGCTGAAAAATCAAATGTACACCGCATGTTTTTCATTCCCGAAATGGAAAATTCCAACACAGGTCTGGGCGCATGTTGAACCAATTATTGATATGGAAACGTTTCAACTTGCACAGGACAGAATCTACAATCGGAAACGGTTTCATAAAAACAAATACAACAAAGACAACCCTGTGTTTCCGTTAAAGGGTTATGTTGTTTGCGCTGGTTGTGGGCGACCATTGACGGCATCTCATTCGACTGGACGGCATGGCAAATCTTATGGTTATTACCAATGCCAGAACAAAAACTGTGGTTGCCGCAAGGATATGTATATTCAGCCACAGGTTATACATGAAGATTTTGAAGCGCTATTGGCGCGCATTACACCCGCCAAGAATGATATTGCACTTATTCGTGCGCTGGCGCGTGATATTTATAACGAACGAATGGCCGAACATAACGCAGAATATAACGCAAAAGAACGGCGTGTGGCCAATATTGACCATGAAATTGCGGATTTGTTTGCGAATTACCAGAAAGCCAAAAGTGACGCCATTCGCAACCTGTGTGAACAGAATATTGAACGTTTAACCGCTGAACGCGAAACATTAAAAGCGGAATTAAATGCGCCACGCGACCAACTTATGCCATTTGATGTGGCTTTTGATGTTGTTTTGGCGGTTGCAGGTTCACCATTGAACGTTTGGCATGACGCCGACCTTTCTTTACGGCGTGCGGTTCTAAATATTTATTTCCCAGGCAAATTATCATACGACAAAAAAGAAAAATTTAGAACCCCTGAAATCGCGCCAATTTTCAAGATGTTAAGCGAATTTCAGGGGCCTAAGTCAAATATGGTGCCGGTTGTCGGGATGCCAAGTCCAGTAAAAAGTCCAAGATTTCCAATAGTTTCAGACAGTCGATTTATCAGCCTGCATCACATATCGCATCGCATAGCATTTTAACAAGTTATTTTCACATTGTACATATCTTTTT
>JAFXGD010000008.1 GCA_017513285.1 Alphaproteobacteria bacterium | reverse complement strand
TTTTTTACTCCTTGTCTTGTTTGTTTGAATACTCTTCTATTGCACGCAAAACTTTTGACAAAGTTCTGCGCAAACTTTCATCACGGGTTTCGACCGATATATCCGCCATTGCATAAGTTTCATATCGTTCGGCGATTAACTGTGCCAATATTTTCCGACTGTCTGTATTTAACAATTGCGGTCGTGTATCACGTGCGCCGGTACGCCGCACCAATAAATCCAAATCCGCCCGCAACCAAACAGACAGCGCCCTGTCCAACACCATTTCACGAACCGCCGGGGTTATAAAAGCCCCCTCTCCCGTCGAGATTACCTTTAACGCAGGTGGCGTATCCAAAATACGTTCAATAACCCGCTGTTCGACACGACGAAACTCTTCTTCGCCATACATTGCGAATATGTCAACCACACTGCACCCTGCGGCCGCTTCTATTTCCTTATCTGAATCAACAAACGGGATACCCAACCGACGTGCCAAAGCACGACCAACGCTGGTTTTTCCCGCCCCCATCAAACCGACCAAGACAACCGGCCGATCGATAAATTCTTCTTTTTCATATTTCATAACACATATTATATTATCAAAAATTACCCAACAAACAATAAAAAAACTGACCCCAAAACACCAAATCTGCACAACAAAGACGACATACCAGATTTTAATTGAACATTTTTATTATTTTAAATAATGGGAAAATATGCTATAATGAAACATCATCAAGACATTATAAATAAAAGAGAGAGCCAATGAAATATTTATACACTTTACTATCGACCGCTGCGATTACGGCCGTTACAACATCTGCGAATGCGATATCGTCACACCTGTACGCCAATACCGTGACCACACACAATGTGGCAACGATTCAGCAAACAATATCGCAAAACGCATTTCTTTCTTTTGCGGGATTCATGTCGACAAACACGCATGCACGCCCACAGAAATACACACCCATGCCAAACGAAAACCCATACGCAACATATGGTCACGCCCAAGTATACGGCACCACACCATTATATGGGGAATTTAACGACGATGGCACATATGGGCGCAGTGGCGGCGACACATTAAATACAGACGCCATGTTAAACGGCCTGTGGGCAAAATGGCACCACACAAACGAAGATGTAAATTTTGATAATTTTGATACTGTCACATCTAAATCCAATATGTTTTCGTTTGGAATTGCGGGGGGCCAATCTGAATTTATCGGTGGCCTGTCCAAATGGGGATTGTTTGCGGGATATGTGGACGCACAACAATTATCCCACGATTACACCATTGACGAAACCGGCGGATTCTTTGGCCTGTATAACGGTAACAAATTTGGTAAATTCGGATTATACGTCACATTAACCGGCGGTATTTTAAGCAACACCGTCGACACAACATTTGGATCCGACGAATACACAAATATGTGGGCGGGCGCAATGTTAAACACAACATATGATATCGCCATGGATTCGACTTTTACAATCCAACCCGGATTACAGACCGGATACACATGGGTTGAAACCGACAATTACACAACGGCATCTGGCGACATATTAAATAACAAAAGCACCGGCATATTTCAAATCGCCCCAACGGTACGTGCAATTAAACACATTGGCAACGAATGGTACGGTTCCGCCAATATTCAGCATGTAATGTTCTTTACCAATGGCGGTGACATAACGGCCAATGATGTAAAATTAAATCAATTGGACATTGACGGATACACAGAATACAGCCTGTCTTTAGAGAAAAACATTTCCAATTTCAACCTGTCTGCGACATTCGGACGTCGTGATGGCGCACACAACGGTTGGATTGGCGGCGTAAATATAAAATACAACTTTTGATTTACATCCGACACATCACACAAACAAAAACCCCCATTCGGGGGATTTTATTTCTGTTTAATTGGTATCGGTAATTGTGGACGCATATCCAATATCCAACGCCACGTATCTGCAATAATTTTTTGATAAATATCAGCATTTGACATATCGCAATGTTCGATAAAGCGATATACATCTGTCAACCGCACTGTAAATCGTGCATAATCTGCGATACAATTCGCAATTGTCAACGATTGTGTATGCAGGCACACTTCTTCGTCTGTATACTGATGATATGCTTTATTACCCAAAACCTGCTGATGCAAAGAATACACAGATTTCAATGTTGCCAAACGTTTCATAGACTTACTCCATATTCGCCAATTGTTCCAATTGATCGGCGGCAATTAACGCATCAATCATTTCATCCAATCCCGCACCACCGGCCAATATATCGTCCAATTTATACAATGTTAATTTGATACGATGATCTGTGACACGCTGTTCGGGGAAATTATATGTGCGGATTTTTTCACTGCGATCGCCCGATCCAACCATAGATTTACGTGATGCATTACTGGCACTTTCTTGTTCCAAACGTTGTTTTTCATACAATTTGGATCGCAGAACCGCCATTGCCGCCGTTTTGTTTTGCAGTTGCGAACGTTCATTTTGGCACGTCACAACAATACCTGTTGGAAAGTGGGTAATACGTATAGCACTGTCTGTTTTATTAACGTGCTGACCACCCGCCCCCGATGCACGGAATATATCAATACGAATATCTTTATCATCAATAACGACGTCTATATCTTTGGCTTCGGGCATAACGGCGACGGATGCGGCACTGGTGTGTATACGACCGCCGGCTTCGGTTTCTGGGACACGTTGCACACGATGAATTCCCGATTCGAATTTCATGCGTCCATACGCACCCGCCCCATCAATTTTAAAGACAATTTCTTTGTACCCACGCAGTGATGTTGCATTTTCTTCTATAACTTCGACACGCCAACCCTGACGCAGGGCATATGATTTATACTGATTATACAAATCCCCGGCAAACAGTGCGGACTCTTCCCCACCAACACCCGCACGAATTTCCATAATAACACCATTATCATCGGCGTCATCACGTGGCAACAATGCAATCTGCAGATTTTTTTCAATTTCCGGCAACGCATGATTTAATTCCACCAATTGTTCGGACGCAATATCACGCAGTTCCGGGTCGCTTTGCATTTCTTGGGCGTCACGAATACCTGCAACCGTTTGAAAGTATTGATTTATCAACGGCAAGATTTCATTTAATCTGGAATATTCTTTTGACAGTTTGGTCAATTCATCGCCCGATGCATTACCCGAATTCATCTGCGCTTCAATGTCTGCAGCTCTGTTTTGAATATCTTTTAATTTCTGTTCGATAATCATATTATGCAACCTTTAACATTTTAACAGCATCTGCGACCGTCATTTCTGATTGTTCACCACTGACCATATTTTTAACAGCCACCGTATTATTCTGCAATTCGGATTCACCGATAATGATACTGAATTTCGCATTTATTTTATCGGCATATTCGATTTGATTTTTAAATTTTTTATCTGCATCCAAATACGCAACCGATGTCACACCTGCATCACGCAACGCCCCCAACACAGACATTGCATAAACAACCTGGGCGCCACCCATACACAGCACCGCCACATCAATCGGACGTTCAAAAGACGACAAATCGATACGATTATCTTCCAACAGTGCCACCATCAAACGTGAAAATCCAACCGCTGCACCAACCCCGATAATTTTAGTCTTGGAAAACTTAGACGCCAAATCTTCATATCGACCGCCACCGCCAATTGCGCCCAATTCCGGATAATTTTCCAAAAAGAATTCAAACACAACGCCTGTATAGTAGGCATGTCCACGCATAATCGCCAAATCGATTTTTGCATTTTTTATTCCCATTGCGGACAACAATTCCATAAAGTTATCCAATTCATCGATTGCGGCATCTAACTGTTCACTGCGCCCTGCAAACGCACGATATCCATCTGCAAACACACGACAAATTTCACGTGCCGCATCCGCACCGATTTCTTCTTCTAACCCCTCTTCAAAGTCTTTCAATTTGTCTTTTTTATCAATCAATACAAACGCACTGCGTCTTTGCGCATCTGTCAGATTTAACATATCGAACATTGCATTCCAAAACTTACGATTTCCGACACGCACGAACGTTGGCCCGATAAATTCTGCCACAGATTCATACACACGTGACAAAGTCGCCACAATTTCTGCATCATAATTTGTGGACAAAGAATTCACACCCAAAACGTCCAAATCCATCTGATAGAATTCACGATATCTGCCACGTTGTGGACGTTCTCCACGATAATTACGTGCGAATTGATATGCACGAACCGGGAACACCAAATCATTCATATGCCCTGCGACATAGCGTGATAACCCGACCGTACCGTCATATCGCAGCCCCATTTTCGTATCACCTTTTTGAAACAAGAACATCTGTGTTTCAATTTCATCCCAATTATCTTTATCCGTCAAAACTTCGGCCCGTTCAATTGCAGGCAAATCCAAATGTGCGAACCCCGCCCCACGCAGCACATTTTGCATACGGCGTGCGCATTCGTCAAAGCAACGCTGCTGAACAGGTGTTAATTCTATGAATCCCGATAAAGGTTTTGTTGGTTTTAAATCCATTTTATTTATCCTATTGTTTTATGCACGAAAGTTTTGCGACATTATTCATGTCAATTATATCACAGAAAAATACATACGCTAATACTCGCCCGCACGGGCGTGATGCAATTCGACAAAGAACAATCTTGCTTTCACCATTACACTATAATATTAGGACATTTTTTTCATTTTTCAAGGATTAATATAACAGATGGGGCGCACCAAAACACACATTAATGTGACAAGAAAAGTAACTTCTTACCTTTAACATCTTTGCGTTTAACGTTTTGCCAACGCCCCGTCAGGAAAGATATATCCATATCATACCACCACGTAAAACATTACGCCACAGGTACGTTTTCCCAACACACATCATTCCGCCACATGATACACCACACCACTTGTTATCTTTATGAAAACGGTTAAAAACAATCAGAAAAAACGATGTAATTCGGCACCATTTTGCGATAACCAACGCTTGGCCCGTTCAACACCAAACCCATACAGTTCACGCACAGTCGCCCAAAATTCCGGCGAATGATTCATATGTTTTTTATGCGCCAATTCATGCATAATAACATATTGCATTACATCACGTGGCGCAAATGCCAAACGCCACGAAAAAGACATTGTACCACTGGATGAACAGCTGCCCCAACGACTGGTTGTATCACGAATTGCGATGCGCTGGGGCCAAAATTCCGACGGCGCCGAACGCACCACAGATTTTAATTCACGTAAAAATTCTGCCTTGATAAAGTCACGCACACGCCGTTCAAACATATCAATTGAACCACCAACCACCAAACACATTGCATCATAATCCATTCGATTTGCACGCACATTCGCATCATGCCGCAACAACACCCGACGCCCCAGAAATTCAATCGTCTGTCCCGGAGACAATCTAACTTTTTGCGGCACAGATTGAAAAATATCATTTACCCATTTTTGTTTTGATTCTAAAAATCGAATTGCCGCCGCCTCGGACACCAACCACGGCTTTGAAATATGAATTTCAAAACGCGGTCGTGTTTTTGGTCGCAACGTAATATTACGCAATCCACGTCGTGTGGTAATTATGATTGGAATTTCCACCCCAGATGACAAAGTAAAAACATAATCCGACATTTTATTTTAATTGGTTTTTAATATCACGCACAATCGCATCGACATTAAATCCGGCCTGGGCATAGACTTCATCGCCCGGCCCCGACGTGCCAAATTTATCAACACCAATAACCGCATCTGCAAATTCGAACCATGGCGCAGTTGCGGCCGCTTCGATTGCGACAACAAACCCAGACAAAATTTTAGATTTATATTCCATTGGTTGCGCACGGAAATCCGAAACAGATGGCACAGATACAACTTGCACGTTACGGCCTAATTTTTCTGCCACACGTACCGCCAATGGTACCTCTGCCCCCGTTGCCAACAGCGTCACCCGCACACGCCCACCGACGGCCGGCCGGATAACATACGCACCACGTCGAATTTCGCCCCCAAATGGTGTTGGAATCTGAACAAACCGCTGCCGGGACAGCACGATACACGACGGTTTATGCTCTTCCCGTAACGCACGTTGCCACGCCCATACCACTTCGGTCGCATTACATGGACGAAACACATTTAAATTCGGCACCATACGCAACCCAGGCAACTGTTCAACCGGTTGATGCGTTGGACCATCTTCACCAACGGCGATACTGTCATGCGTCAACAAATAAATGACCGGCAACCCCGACAAAGCCGCCAAACGCATACTGGGGCGCATATAATCACTGAACACCAAAAAAGTCGAACCACACACACGCAATCCCGCCAACGTCAAACCGTTCATAATTGCACCCATTGCATGTTCACGCACGCCATAGTTTATATAATTACCCGAAAAATCATTTGATGATATCTCACGTGCGGCGGCCACTTTAACATTTGTACTGCCACCTAAATCGGCACTGCCTGCAATAATATTGATACCCGCATTTAACAATTCCTGTAAATAAATACCCGACAATTCACGTGTAGAAACCGCCCCACCAATCACAGGCATAGACACATTGGGGATTTTAAATTCAGGTTTTTTTGGCACATATTGCATTTGTTCCATTTCAACATTGCGCCATAATTCTTCCCCAACGGGCGATATAAACTGTTGAATTAAACGCATCATTTCTGCATCTTTT
Source organism: Alphaproteobacteria bacterium (assembly GCA_017513285.1). GTDB lineage: Bacteria > Pseudomonadota > Alphaproteobacteria > Rs-D84 > Rs-D84 > Enterousia. The sequence continues at coordinate 12,891 of JAFXGD010000008.1, read as the reverse complement.
AATGCCAATCCATGCGCCGCTGATTTACCGGCCAAACTGGAATGCGCACCGATTTGTGTTTTACATTGTATAAACACCGGCCCATCCGACAACAGCGCAGAATTCAACACACGATTAATATGCACAAAGTTATCACCATTGGCAGACAACACACGCCAACCCGCCGCCCGCATACGTGCCGGCACATCAACATCTGTCTGTGCGACACCGTCAATTGTGACACCATTATCATCCCAAATTAAAATCAGATTATCCAACTTATATCGTCCTGCGAATGCGATTGCTTCTTGGGCGACCCCTTCCATCAAATCGCCATCGGAACACAGGCAATATACACGTCCATCTGTTTTTTTAATTTTTTCAGCCATGGCCATACCAACGGCGTTTCCCACCCCCTGCCCCAAAGGCCCGGTTGTTGCATCAACACCCGCCACACCATATTCCGGATGTCCCGGCAAACCACCAATCCGACGGAACGTTGCCAAATCCCCGACATCATATCCCGCCATTTTTAACACAGAATATAACAGCGCACTGCCATGCCCGGCAGACATAACAAATCTGTCATAATTGCGTCTTAAAAAACATGAATATAACACAGTCATAATATCTGCCGCCCCCAAGACGATACCAATATGTCCACTGTGTGCCATTTGTACCGCATGCAACGCCCAAGCACGCACTGCATTTGCCATTTCTCTTAAATCTTTGGAATTATAGTTCATGTGTGGTATTATATCATAAAAAGGATAAATATAAAAATGTTAAAAATTTGGACAGATGGCAGTTGCCTGGGCAATCCCGGCCGTGGCGGATGGGGCTTTGTTGCAACCGATGGAAAAAACATCGCAGAACGCAGCGGTGGCGAATCGAACACAACCAACAACCGCATGGAATTAATGGCGGTTATACGTGCATTAACAGCCGCACGCAATCACAATGAATTGGAAATCCATACCGACAGTCAATATGTTAAAAACGGCATGCAAACATGGATGAAAAATTGGAAAAAAAACAATTGGCGCACCGCCAATCGTCAACCTGTCAAGAACCAAGATTTATGGATACAATTGGACGAATTATCATCCACCAAAAAGATACATTGGTTTTGGGTTCGTGGACACAATGGCGATGAAATGAACGAACGTGTTGATACATTGGCACGCACCGCCGCCGAACGGGTATAAAAAAACCACCATTTTGGTGGTCTTTTTTTAACGTAATCCTTTGGCACGACAACACGCCGATGCGGCCGATTTCCAATCCGAATATTGTTTTGATGGATTTTGCAAATCACGCCACGGTTGCCAACCGGCACAGCGTTTATTTTCGCCCGTTCCGGCACATTTTACATACCGGCGCAACGAACATGTCTGATTTGAAATTTTTCCTGTGTCTGTTGTACATTTAACCACGACATTTTGATTTTTGGCATCCCCACGCCCCAATTCTTTGGATGACAAAACCTGATATGCATTTGCAGACATCACACACATTGTCATCGCCAACACACAAAATAACATTCCCCGTTTCATCGCTGTATCCTTTCCAAATTTATACAACTATTATAATAATCAACACCACAAAAAAGCAACAAGAATAAATACCATAAAAACCCCAGACAAACTGGGGCTTTATTATTAATTTCCTGTACTGAACGGCACATCATTCATAATCAAGTAAAACATCTGTGCATTTTTCGAAGCAGGATTCCGAATAATCGGACGCACAACATAGATATCAACATTGCATGGGGAATTTGCGCCGTCTTGTTGCGTCATCAAATCGTTATGAAATTTGGTTGCGAAATCAAACGCCTGCAGATAGGCCGCATCATCATCGGCTGGAACACCCACATCACCAATCCACATCATCCACATACCATAATTTACCACATTTTCTTGTCCTGGGATATCATCTGCAGACAACAACAACAACGGGGTAAAATCTATTCCATTGGTATGTTCATCGGTACTGTCACTCGTTTGATCATACATATCGCCGGCAAAATTCAACAATGCATACCCCATCCCCACATTCTTGATTCCCTGCCCCAACATACTTGCGAATTGACGACTTGATACAAACAATGCATCCCGCACACGTCCAGAAAAAGAGCTGGCCCGGACCAAACGTTCGGCACGACGCAGCACTTTTCCCCCACTGTTTGCCGCACGCCATGCTTTCACCCCACGCCACGAACGCGCAAATACATTTCCACGTTTATCTGTCAAACCTTTTAATTCCTGACGATATTTCTTTAAATCTTCCAATGAAGCGGTCAATTTTTTATATTTTTTTACATCATCATTTTTTTCAAACATACGCATCCGTTTACGCAAAGTATCAATACGCTGTTCTGTTTTACGTATCGCATCATCCAAAGAATCCACGCTGCGTTGTGCATCATCCGATCCAATACCATATTTATTTCGTTTGGTACGTAATTTTTGTTGTTCCGACCGTAATTTTGAACGCGCTTTCTGTATCTCTCTGGATCCTGCATTACGATCCACCAATCTGCGATACTCATCTTCATATCTGGTGATATTATTTTGAATATCTGTTATATCTTTGCGTTGCGCATCCGTCAAATTATCCCAATTCTGTGCATATCTGGCCGCATCATCTGCCTTACTGGCACGTTGCGTTTTATACACATCCAACATATCATCTGCCGCATCCATTTCATCTACTATACGCAAATAAGCCCCAACTTTATCCGTACCTTCTAATGCACGCATTGCATCCGTGGTCTTATCTATTGCACGGGCCGCACGCGCACTTTTTGCAGCCCCAGAAATCATCGTTCCCGTTCCCATTGTTGCGACCGTCAACGCAATATCCGCAGCAATTTCTGCATACATCACCCATCCCAAATCAATATCGCCTGCGACATAATAATCATTTGAATCATCATCGCCTCTTCCAACCGTTGTGACGACCGCCTGATTTACAGAATCATCATCATCGGCCCATGCAGAACGACTGGTACACGCATCACCATTGCCGTAATCTTTGGGATACAAATCATTGATATGATTTTTAATGTACTCCAAAGATATTGTATTATTTTTACCCTCTCCTACAAATTCATCCAATGAACCGGCCTCTACCACTATAATGCCATACCATGCCGGATCAACATTGGTCCAAAATGCATTGCCGTCAATTTTTGGACTGGCTTCATCTGTTCTCGGCAAATCGGGCCGCTGTAACAACCTTAAACGATCTTTTAACACTTTGGGCTGTGTTTCATAATTAATAACAATTTCACGCCCATTTTCAAAAGTATAATACACAGGCTTAAATTTAACAGTATCCATCTCGTCCGCATTTTGAATTTCGGGACAATTTACAATACGTTCCAACACATCCTGCTGCACAAAAGTCTGTTCTACCATTTGCTGCACTTCGATATCAAATGCGGTTTCCGGATCTATAACTTTGGCATTTTGTGCCACGGCATCTGCAAATACTTTTGCCGAACAATCCGTATTACTATCGGCAGGCCGATTGATAACATCATCTATTGTAATCAACCCCTCTGTATCTTCAACAACAGCCGGCACAAAAGAATCCGCAATATCTTCATATCGAATCTGTTCGGCATTAACCGCCCCACATACAACAACAGACAAAAACGCAACAAAAAATCGTAACATATACTCCACCTTACTCTTCCATTTCTGCAGTCATTCCCTGCAATTCTTTTAATTCCTGACGGCGCTGTGCCATATCAGAGGCCCACTGTGGCACCGAATTATTTTCCCCCACATCATTATCGTTCGCCACATCAATGACATTTGGATTTTGCACAACTGCGCCACCATTCTGCAAAGACGCCGCAAATCCCCCCGATGGTCTGACAAAAGAATTATTTTTTACATACTGATCAAACGTATCGTCCAAATATCCCACACACGCCGTCGCATAGTTACCGTTTGGCATACGCGACAATTGCACCATTACGGCGGGTCTGATATCTTTTAATTGGGCGCTGCGACAATTATCCGAACGCAGCAAGCACTGCTCTACCACCAAAGCGGCAACAATATTTTGACAATCTGCCGTTGTAATACTGGGGCCCTTGGCATACACGGGGGTTGGCATATTTAAATTATACGGCGAATTTGGATTCCAATGCGGATTCGAAGAATAATTTTGAACATTCTGTATTACACCATACTGCGAAAAAGGCGCCACATCTGCAAATGCAAACGTCCCCCAGCACATACACAATCCAACAACGAAAAATATATTTAATTTCATATCTCTCACCTGTATTATCCCAACAATTATATCAGAAAACGACACAATACAAAAGATAAAAATCCCCCAACAAAAAAGAATGGCGCAAAAGGAATGTATTTTTGACGTTTCTTATACGCCCACAGTCCCCCGACCACCCCCGCAACAATCAATGCAATCGACAACCCCGTTGTCCCCAACCACAAACCGCCAACCGCCATTAATTTAATATCCCCCATTCCAATTGGTGGAAATTCCATATCGCCACGCCTGCGCATTCTGTATTCAAAGACCAACCCAACCCCCATCGACAGCACATACCCCAAAACCGCCCCAACAACCGCATCGGCAACACTGATGGGGTACGGGAAAAAGACAATCAAACACAACCCAATCAATAACAAAGGAAACAAATATACATCCGGGATTATTCTGCGCCGAAAATCCGCCCGACTGATTGCCAGAACACAACCAAACGCCAACAATATCAGCCCCCAAAAAAATATATTAAAAATCACGTTTTTCCCCTTGTTTTTCGATTCGAAACTATGCTACACTGACATTATAATGAATAACAAGGGTTTTGTAAAATGAGCAAGGGCTGGGACAGTATCGCATTAAAAAAATTAAAGTCTTTAACGGGCAAAGGACTTTCTACATCTGAAATTGGCAAACGTCTGGGCATGTCCAAGAATGCCATTGTTGGCAAATTAAATCGTTTGGGATGGAACGCCAAAGCCGGCGGCGCCCCAACCGAAGACACAGACAAAAAAACAAAGAAAAGCACAACAAAGACAGAAACAAAAAAAACACCTGTTGAAAAAAAAGCAACAACACCAAAAAAAACAAATTCATCAAAAGCAACCAAGTCCGTCAAAACGGCCAAAACACCTGTAAAAACCACAGACAAAAAAGCCACATCCAAACCGGCATCAAAAACCGTCACGGCGACACCTGCCACTGCAAAACCTGCGGGTACAAGTGCAAAAAACTTGGCGATGCACCAAAGAATTATCCAACATTCATTGGAAATGGCAAACTTAAAGCCAAATCAGTGCCGTTGGCCAATTGGCGATCCGGATTCCGAACACTTTCATTTTTGTGGCGAAACTGTTTTTGTGGGCAAACCTTACTGCTATGAACACTGTAAGCAGGCATATCAATTTGCACCACCAAAGAAAAAGTAGTATAATACAAGAATATGCACCACCCGGGACGAGAGAGAAATATGAACCAAACATTGCATTTTATTGATTATACGATTGCAGATAATTTGCTGCGTGCGTACCGTGATGGGAACGAACGGTTGGTGTTTGTATTGGACTATGCCACAAATGAAATCAAGCAAAACGCATTATTGGTAATGAATCCCGATGGCGACCGCAAATGGGACGACATACTGTCCAACGATTATGGAATTGATTTGGAAAGCATTCGCCCCAAAAAGGACAATAAATACCAAAAGTTAGATATTGAATACAATGGTCTGGACGTATATGAAACCTTGTTTTCTGCACACGACACGAATTCAGATCTGTCTGATGCGCTGGCCCAATTGACTGCATATCGCAAATCGGCGGCACGCAATTCCGCCCAAGAACGCTTGAACGCTGCGGAAATTACTGCCAACAACGCCCGTGAAACAATTGTTCGCACCGGCGACACAATTACCCAATTGCAATCACGTCAAAAAGAGCTGCGCACCAAATTATCAGAACTGCGTCGCAATATTGGCAAAGAACCAACCAAGCAGTCAGCGGCAAAAATTTTACGAACGGAATCCCAATTGGACACAACGAACGACAAATTATCCCGTGCGAACAAGCGTATTCAAAACGCAAAACACAGATTATCTGCCGCCCAAGACGAAATAGAATTGGCCCAAAAAATACTGGCCTTGACGAACGACGACGATTTAAACAATAATGACATTGACGTTCCTGCAATTCCCCCGTCAACATCGGTACAGGTTATGACAGACGCACCAACACCCGCAGTTCAATCATCCGCCGAATATGATACAGACGACGAAGAAGAAATATACGAACCAAAGGCAACAGACATGGCAGACGAAGAAGTAAAACCTTTATTTGACCAAGACCCGAATATTTTGGACGAAGAATTGGCATTTCGGCCGATTGATTTCACGATACCGGATACACTGTCTGCGCCGGCGGAACCGGACACAAAACCGATGGCCATATCAGAAGGGGCCCAAATTGACATCGAACGTCCCATGTCATTTCAACCACCAATTGCCACAAATGACCCGGAAATTATGACCCGGGAAACACCAGCCGATGACAATAACGTTGAAACCGCACAACCGGAACCACAACCAATGGCACCAATGTTGGACAACCTGACACCGGTGGAACTGCCTGCGGTGGACGATTTTGCAAATACACCTAATATACAAACGGAACAAACCATGGAAGAATATTCAATGCCCATCACATCTGACGATACGACACCTGTGTTATCTACACAATCGAATGATTTTGCAGCTGCGGCCCCTGCCCCCGGTGCATCATACGGCTATACCGCTGCAGATACGGGCGAACGTCCGGCATCACCATATACAGGTTCGGATGCACGCCCCGCGTCGCCCATGGCATACCAAACGACTGTTCAGCCAACCCAACGCACCAAACCAACATTTCTATATTACATATTATTAATACTGCTGATTGCGTTATCTATATTCACATTATGGATTTATCAACAAAAAGCCACCCAAAACACACCGGAATTGGGCGCAACGCAACCTGTTGTTACAACCCCCGCAATCGAACCAGAACCAGAGCCAGAACCGGAACCAGAACCAGAGCCAGAACCGGCCCCGGCGCCAGAGGTTCCATTTGATCAACGTCCCGAAACCATTACCGGATCGGTTGCGGAACCCGTATCGGAACCCACACCAGAAATCCCAACCGAATCGGAAATATTGGCAACAAAACCGGTCTATGACGTAGGCACAGATGACAAATTATTCGTTGCCGCACCGGATTATGAATCAGACGACACCGCAGCCGTCGAATCCGCAGCAAATCCAGAACCCGAATCGGAATCTGTCACTGTTTCAGAAGAAATTATCACAGCGGAACAACAACCCGTTGAAATTATCGAACCGGTTATTGTACCCGTACCCGAACCGGAACCTGTGGTAATGCCCGAACCGGAACCTGTGGTAATGCCCGAACCGAAACCTTTGGCAATGCCCGAACCGAAACCTGTGGCACACAAACCAACAAAAACACCACAGCCTGCATATACCCAAACGGCAACAACAAAGAATGAAAAGGTTCCACAATCTGTCACATCCGAAGTTTACACAACGACGACAACAACATACGAACCCGCCGCAATCGACACCACAGAATACGTAACAACCGAAGTTGTCAACACCTGTGCCGACGGCAACACGCCCGACATGTACGGATGCTGCAACGGCGAAGAATTTGTGGACTTTGGTGAAAACGGCCAATTATGTTGCGTAATTGGTTCGGACGAATGTTTTGAACCACTGTTAAATTAACCCACCCCCGAATTGGGGGTTTTTATATGCGTGCCGCACGGTACAATGATACCGCATTGTTTTTTCTTGACATTTCCGGGCATTTGCGCCATAATACCCGGGCTTTAATTTGTAAAACAATAGGAAACAAAAAAATGGCAGCGACAAAATCGTTAAAAAAATGCGAATTAGATGCCCAATGGTATTTAATTGACGCAACCGATTGCACATTGGGTCGTTTGGCGGCATACACTGCGAACATCCTGCGTGGCAAACACAAACCAACATGGACACCCAACATGGATTGTGGCGACCATGTAATTATCATTAATGCCGACAAAGTTGCATTATCTGGTCACAAAGCGGACAAAGATCGCTTTTTCTGGCATTCTTTATGGACCGGCGGTTTAAAATCCCGCACATTGGGCCAAATGCGCAGTGAAAAACCTGAAAAATTGGTATTCAACGCTGTAAAGCGCATGATGGGCCGTCGCACTGCGGTTGCATTGGCGAACCAACGTTTGACCAAATTGCACGTATATGCTGGTTCTGAACACAAACACACTGCCCAGCAACCAACCGTTATTGATTTTGCGGGCTTAAATCGTAAAAACAAAAGGGGCGAATAATGGCAGAAGCAAAAAAAACAGCAACCAAGACAGTTAAAAAGACTGCCCCTGCAAAAAAAGCGGCAACCAAGGCTGCACCTGTTGTGGCACCAAAATTGAATGACGCAACATATGCGACCGGCAAACGCAAAGATTCCGTTGCCCGTGTATATTTGATGCCTGGTAAAGGCAACATCATCGTAAACGAAAAACCTGCGGCCGAATACTTTCGCCGTGCAGTATTACAGATGATTATTGCCCAACCATTTGGTGTAACCAAACGTGAAACTGCATACGACATTGTTGCATTTGTTTCCGGCGGTGGTTTATCCGGTCAGGCGGGCGCCGTTAAACACGGTATTTCCAAAGCATTGGAAAAGAAAGAACCTGAATTACGTGCGGCATTGAAGTCTGCAGGCTTCTTGACACGTGACAGCCGTGTTGTTGAACGTAAACACTATGGCTATCGCAAAGCACGTCGTTCGACCCAGTTCAGCAAACGTTAAGTTTGTGGAACACAAAAAAACCGTTCATCCGAACGGTTTTTTTATTGCATCACCCACCGGATGATGCAATTTGTCATTTTGGGCATGCATATTGCATGGGAATAAAGTCAACAAACGTTAACATTAACGCATTTACACGCACCAAATCCCACCCGGCGGGATTTTTTATTTCAGAAAACATGCCTGTCAATAATGATTTTTTATTATTGCAATCAATTACAAAGCGTGTATAATCACACGGCAATTATATAATTTAAGACCTAGGGGAAACATATGTTCAAAAAAGAAAAAATCAAAGATTTACACTATTCTGTGAACGGTTTGATTCCTGCCGACGAATTGCAAAATGCGGCAGATGAAATCTTAATCGAATATGGCAAGAAAGTTAAAATGCCCGGATTTCGTACCGGAAAAGTACCTTTAAACATCTTGCGTCAAAAATACAATGCATCTGCATATGGCGAAGCAATCGATAAATTAATGAACAATGATTTGAACGCATATATTGCAGATAAAAAAATCCGCTTGGCCGGCGCCCCAAAAGCGGACTTGGACGGTTGGGAAATTGGTAAAGATGTTGAATATTCATTGGAATTTGACATTTTGCCAACTTTGCCTGCAATCGATTTAGAAAAATTCACCGTAACCAAGAAAGTTGCCGCCTTGGACGAATCAGAGGTTGATGTTGCATTGGAAAACATCCGCAAATCCCGCAGCGTCGCAGAAAAGCAAGACGATAAATATGTTGCCGCAAATGGTGACGTTGCCGTTATTGACTTTACAGGATACGTTGGCGACGAAGCATTTGAAGGCGGCGCCGCAAAAAAGCATCATTTGATTTTGGGTTCTGGCGCATTCATTCCGGGATTTGAAGATCAAATTATCGGCCATAAAATTGGTGACAAATTTGATGTGAACGTCAAATTCCCTGCCGATTATCATGCGGCCAACTTGGCGGGCCAAGACGCACGCTTTGCCGTTGAAATTCATGAAATTCGCAAACATATTTTGCCCGAATTAAATGACGAATTGGCAAAAACTGTTGGTCAAGAATCTGTTGATGCATTGAAACAACACATCCGCAACATATTGACCGAACAATACGATGATGCCGCAAAACGCGATATGCGCAACGAACTGTTGGATATCTTGGCAGATAAAGTCAAATTAGATTTGCCAGAAACATTGGTCGCCCAAGAATTGGCCATGGCAAAATCGGAATTCGATCGCAATCATGCGCACTGCCACGATGAAAAATGCGACCACAAATGGGACGAAAAAGCAGAACGCAAAGATGCCGAACGCCGTGTTAAATTGGGTTTGATTTTGGCCGAATGGGGAACCCAAAACCAAGTAGAAGTATCACGTGAAGACCTGCAACAAGCAATCTGGGCCGAAGCATCACGTTACCCAGATCCAAAACAAGTTTTTGAATTCTATAACAAGAATCAAAATGCTTTGGCAATGTTACGTGGCATGTTGTTCGAACGCAAAGCGTTGGATGCAATGTTGACACACGTCAAAACCAAAGAAAAAAAAGTGAAAGCTGACGAACTGTTTAAACAGCCGGCGGCACGCTAAAAAAAATAAAAACTACTTTCTAAAACTTCCTTTCACAACGCACCATTTGGTGCGTTGTTGATTTTTATTGATTTTATACAGATTTTTATCCCATACTGAAACAGTAATAGAAGAATAAAAGGGAAAAAATGAAAGCTTATTTAGATATTTTGGGCGACATTTACAATAATTGCAGCGAATTTCGCCAAAACAGAACAGGCATCCCAGACATTGGTTTGGCACACGGCGCAACTTTTGTACACGATATGTCTTTGGGATTTCCATTGGTTACCACCAAACAAATGGGATTAAAAAATATTGCAACAGAATTAGAGTTTTTCTTGCATGGTATCACCGATAAAAAATGGTTAACCGACAGAAAATGCAAAATTTGGAACGAATGGGCAAACCCCATCAAGGTTGAACAGGCATACCAAATCAAAACCCAGAATCAGACACTATCCAACGACGAACGAACACTGATTCGCAACCAAATCATGGACAATGAACGTGATCTGGGGCCTGTTTATGGGTTTCAATGGCGTCATTTTGGTGGCGAATACCAATGGGACACACACCGAATTGAACGTAATCCAACAGACAATTTTAATCCGGCACGTCCCGGCATTGACCAAGTAGCCATCGCCATAGACAAATTAAAAAACAATCCGAACGATCGTCGTATCATTGTGTCCGCATGGAATCCGGTTGATTTTCCACAAATGGCCCTGCCCCCATGTCACATAATGCATCAATTAATTGTTCGTGATAACAAGCTGTCCTTGATATGGACCCAACGTTCATGCGACATGTTTTTGGGCATACCATACAATATCGCCAGCTATGCTTTATTATTATTACTGTATGCCAAAGAAGCGGGCTTAACACCACACATCTTAAAAGGCGAATTTCACGACGCCCATATATACAAAAACCACTTGCCCCAGGTTGCAGAACAATTACAACGTAAACCATACCCATTGCCAACCGTGGAAATTCCGGACGAAAATTGGCGTGGCATGCTGAATTGGCACGCCCAAGACGGCTTTAAACTGCGCAATTACGCACACCACGAAAAATTAACAGGTGCCGTGGCCCGATAAACAAAACCGCCATAAAACGGCGGTTTTTTGTTGACAATTAACATATTTTTGTTAACATCACAGCGGCTTAAATAAAGGACTAGCAAAGATGTCAGACAAATATATGGACAATTTGGTCACAATTTTTCAACTGCGCGCATTATTGTTGCGTGAAATGAATCCACGTTTCTATGCACAAAACGCAGATATTATCCTGCGTTCATCAATGGCGGCCCAAGATTATGTAATGTCCGGCACATATGGCAAAGAATATACCGCCCCCGTTGGCCGTCAGGCATTTCGCAGTCTGCCCGGATACGTCAAAGTCCACAACAAATATGATTTGCCATACAGTTCCAATGCACCCGTCCGTGAAGCAACGGTTTTACACCCAGGATTGGTAATGGATTTGGCATGGGCATTTGCACAAGACTTAAAAACACACATCATCGATGCCCAAGGCGATGTGAACGTTGGCAGATTGGAACATTCCGAAGTGCTGTCCGTATATCACAACACACCTGCATCTGGAATTCCTGCCGAAGGAATCAAACAAATCAGTTTAAATACATTTGATAAATTGATGAAACAAACCAAACAAGTAAAAGGCAGACAAAAATAAAAAAACCGCCGTATTGGCGGTTTTTTTATTTCTTTGGATATAACGCTGATACCCACGATGATATCGCACCGGGGGACGGGGTGGCGTTTGCATCGCCATTTACCGACATACAGGTTATAATTTGCTGACGACATGCATTTATCGGAATATTATTTTCGCCAGAAGTCGCACCTTCAACAAATCCATTTTGTGTTAAACAGCTCTTTACATCCGGAATACAATCTTCTGCATATGCCGCCAATATGCTGTCCTGACGCATTTTGATTTGCGCAAAAGTACGCTGCAGATATTCTTTTACAACGTTATTATTGGGCAAATATTCACCATCTTTGTTATATGTCACATCCTGACATTTATTCAGTACAGACATGCACATACCGTAATTACGATCTGTTTCATTATCATAATATCCTATCTTGTACTGTAAAAATTGTGACATATCCACCGAAGTTGCCGTCTGCGGTGTTGTGGTCACAGTTGCTTTAATATAATCAATCACACTGCCGCCAGATGACCACGCATTCTTGCCAGTTCCATAATTCCATGTGGCATATAAATTATTGGTATCATAATGATACCCGGGTTTCAAACTGCTTGTACTATCCACTACCGCCTGCCCCGGTGTTGAACCCACAACAACTGCACCATTTACAATATATTTACCGGACGGATCCAAACAATTTTCATAATCTGCACCACATACAAATTCATCCTGCATACATGCGTCCAATGCCGTCACACAACC
>JAFXGD010000084.1 GCA_017513285.1 Alphaproteobacteria bacterium | reverse complement strand
GCGGCCGTGTGTGCCACAAAGCAATCTTGACACAGCATGGTGCGAATATCTGTGTCATTTTCGGGATAGCGGCGAACAAAGTCCGTATCCGGGCCGTCAAAAAAATGCATCCATCCCGACACAACCCCAACCCATGGCCGTGCATCCAATATCGCAACAGATTTTTCCAACCGGTCGGGCATACATATATCGTCATGATCAAAAATCGCAATGTATTTGCCACGTGCCATATCCAACAACCGATTGCGGGATGCAGATATCCCCATATTTACATCATTGCGCACATATCGAATACGCACATCAGAATAAGATGCGACAATGTCATCCAATGCGGTGTTATCGGGACTGTCATTCAAAATGATAAATTCAAAGTCTGAAAAAGTCTGATTCAATACAGATTCAATACATTCACGCAAATGTTGGGGATTGGTATTGTATATCGGTGTCAGTACCGATACAATCGGTGTACTTTGTGACATATTTGACCTTTTTAATGTGTATAAATTCCGATATAAATACTGCCAAAGGCAACAGGTGCAGTCAATTTGATAGAAATCCTAAAAAAAACATATGAAAAAATGCCCTATTTTCTCTTTACAACCATCGTTTATGATGTATTATGGGCATTGTTCGGGGAGTTTTGTTAGAGTGAATGGTCCACACAACAGGTAAAGTCATGGAATTCATTCGTAAAATTATTGAAGTGTATAATCTGTATAAAAGCGGAAAATTGGATTTAATACTGGCCGACGTTAATCAAATGCAATACCAGAAAAATGAAATCCAGAATCAACTGGGCGCATTGGAACAAGACGTTAAATTATCAAAACAACGCTTGGGAACGGTTCAAGATGCCGTGGTACGCAAAACATTGGGAATGAATGTCAATGTGGACTTTTCCGCCCAACATGTATGTTTGGAAACAACATATCGTGTGATTGCCGCCGGATGTTCGCCGTTCTTGGTCGGACCGGCGGGCAGCGGCAAATCCACAATACTGGCCCAGATTGCAGAGGCCATGGATTTGCCTTTCTATCCCATGTCCGTAAATTCATTGACCAGCGACTATAATATCATCGGGTACAACGATGCAAATGGCAAATATATTCCAACCATATTCCGCCAGGCATATGAACACGGTGGTATTTTCAGCTTTGAAGAAATCGATGCGGGCAACCCAAATGTTCTGACCGTTATCAATAATGCCATGAGTCAGGATAAATACTCGTTCCCCGACAAAATAGTGCAAAAGCATCCAAAATTCATACTGGCCGCCAGTGGTAATACATATGGCACCGGTGCAAATATCAAATATATTGGGCGAAACCCATTGGATGCGGCGACACTGGACAGATTTGTTATGGTTTATACGGACTATGATGCGAAATTGGAATACAGACTGTGCGCAAATAAAGAATGGCTGGCGTGGGTGCGTCGGGTGCGCAGCGCAGTTGACAGATTAGATATGAAAGTGGTTGTCGGAACACGTGCGGTGTTGCATGGCGAAAAACTGCTGAATGCGGGCCTGCCCCGGGAAGCGGTTGAACAAATGGTTGTATTCAAAGGCATGCGGATGGCAGACATTGAAAAAATTCGTGGCAATATCAGATAAAAAAATATGGATTGGTTAAAAAATCATCTTGGGTCGTTGGGATATGCAGGGGATTTTTATATCCCAAACAATGGCACCGGTGGTGGCGCCGGTGACGGCCAGAAACAGCACGCCGCAGGCGAAGAACAAATCAAACGACCAATAAATTACGGTAAACCACGTATTGTGCAAACGGATGAATACGATTTCCCCAGAATACAAAAGTTTTTTGAATGGGAACAATTCTTGGACTATGTCGATTGGTCGGGACATGAAAACAGGCGTGCTTCACATAATACCAACAACAAATATATTGAAGGCACTTTGACCAGGTCTTTTCAAGAAGCGATGCAATTGGCACGTTATGGATGGATCGATGGTTTAAAGCGATTAAAAGATATAGAGCCGGTTAATCTGCACCCCGCCACGATTGCCATGCAAACATATGACACCGAATCCAGATATGATATCGCAGGTGGCGCTGTAAATATTGGACGATATCTGGCACATGCACCTGATTGTATGCGTCGAATGACACCGATACGAAATCACACTTTGCCGGCACGTATTCAAAAGATATTAATCAACAGTTCTTTCCCCCGAACTACACAGCCCAGCGCCGTATTAAAACACGGATATACAGTGTACCAAATCATAGACGCATTAGAACAGGCCAACATACAAACCGATATAACAATCGTCTTTACAGCAAATAAGCATATCATGTACAGCCAACGTGATTATTATTTCTATGAAACATATATAAAAATCAAAGATTCAACCGATATAATCTATCCAGAAAAACTGCTGTTTTGTCTGGCGCATCCAGCAATGCTGCGACGGCTGGTGTTTTCAGAATGGGAAAAGAACTCGCGTTCCGTTCGTGAATTCTTTCACTTTTATCAATACAGCGCAAACGAGCATGGATATGGCAGTTACATCCCCGAATGGCAACCACCGCAATATATGATGCGTGACACACTGATGATACCAGATGTATCAAATGCGAATGGTATGGAACACATAATTGCACAGATTCAAAATATGATTAAATCACAGTACGAACACGGACGATAATTCCCCAGACCACAAAACAGATTGACAAATATCATACTTTGTGCGACAATATAGTGGATATTCTATGATATAACGGGGCAACTATGATTAAACCAGGACAAAGATTTACCGCACGCGATTTACACAATTCTATGGACGAGTTATGCAATCGCAACATAAAGAAATTCATCACACCCGAAAACAGTACCGGCGTGGTTATTGGCGACACAATAATGTTTCCTGCGGAAATGACACCACACCTGTACGCAGATGCATGCACATGTGAAAATCGCATCGCACAATCCAGCGCACGCGATTTAGATGCACAATTACGCAATCGTGGGGTACAGACAACACGTCGATTCTCGTACGACTATAACACCGGCGGAATACCAAATGACAAAATTATCAAGGATGCATACTGCCTGGAATGGTTTAAGCAAATTCACCTTTACGCACGCAGAAACATCAAAAACGCCAAAGAACGGGATGAATACATCGATATTATCCATGGTGCGTTCCGCCTGACGTACTATTATGCCCAGTATTTATGGGCGGCAAACCCACAGGCATGTCGCAAAATCGCAGACGCATTGCAATATCCACTTGACAGACAATGGGGCCAGATAACCGGTGCCACATTGGGAATTGGATATCAATTTCACCCAGATGACGTATATGAATTTGCGATAAAGCACATAGCCCCAGATTTAACACGTGAACAACGTGACAAACGCTATGCGGAACAATTGGCATTCAAAAATGAAATGATGGACCAATATGGGTTGGATACAGGTTGTCTGGTACTGTCACCGCAAAGTCGTGAAAAATTAACCAAGATTGTCACACATACCGACACACCATATAAACGACAGTTGTTGGAACAATTCTGGCAAAAGATAACCGGTCGTGTTCGATAGAAAAAAATCCCCACAACAGGGGATTTTATTATGGTTATCTTGTTTTATAACGGTCGTAGAATTTGATGATTTTATTTGCCTGTTGTGTCGCAGGTATGCGCACAGAATTTGTGGGTGGTGTTTTTAAACAGGGTTTTAAAGTCCCTGCTCCTGCCCCTCTTTTGTCATCCCGTGGCTTGACCCCAGAACCCGGGTAGCATACAAAAAATTGTCATCCCGTGGCTTGACCACGGGACCCAGGTAGTGCAAATTAAAAAACTTACAGCCCCTGTTATTGTATTTTTTCTGTGATTCCCACACTCTCATGTCATCCCGTGGCTTGACCACGGGATCCAGGTAGTGCCTTATAACAAATTACTTAACAGCCCGCCGTCATACCCGCAACGGCGGGTATCTATTGCCCCGCAGGGAAGAATAAAACCCTTTGCCCCCCATTGTCATCCCGTGGCTTGACCACGGGACCCAGGTTATGCAAATTAAATAAATCCTGCCTGCACCACAAAGCCCCGGCGAAGTGGTGGCACCCGCCCGCAATCAAACAATAGTTTCGCCAGACAGTTGAATCACACACCGAACACAACCAAGAAAAGCATCCGAAACTCCATCTAAACACGCACACGATTCAACCTATGCTAGATTTGTCATTTAATTTCGCCTACCCGCAACTTATTGTCGTTGTACAAACTTCGCATCAAATGCATTTTTTTACAAACCGGCAATAAAAAAATGAAAAAAGTACTTGCATTAGGATTTAATAAGGTATATTATATGCAACGCTATTCGGGCATAGTTCAGTCGGTAGAACAACGGACTGTTAACACAAACGACTCAATCTTCCTATAACTTGATTTAGTTCCGAACACCCTGTAAATCTGGGATTTTTCTGATATTAAAATCGGCACTGTTTTTGACGAACATAGGCTTCAAATGGGGTTTAAGCAGGTCTGTGTTTTACACAGCCGCTACACAGCACCCCATTTTACACCGATTTTTTTACATTTTTTAACAGCATCCCAAACCCCCATTTTTCACTATATGCGGTGTACTGTTTGGGATATCGTTGGATAGATTTTTTGCAAAAATACAATTAAGCCGACACGAGTTCAAACTTTATAGTTTGTATTTTTGAGAACTATAAACCACATACAAACCAACATATAAATTTAAGTATTCTATTGAATTTTGTGCCAAAATATGTATATTGTACTTTTATAAAAACGGAGTTACAATATGGTTGTATTTAAAAATTGTAAATTTTCAGATTTATTCCACTTTAATTTTCGTTTAAAAAGAAATGGTAACAATATAAAAAATAAAAACGGCGATAATGTTGGTGGCAACAAAACAACGAATAATGCCGTTTATATTTTTAATTTGAGCTCAGAAAAGGAATTGTCTGAACAAATAGAACATATAATGGGCAACGCATTATCTAATTATTCCGCAGATTTAGCACAAGGATATGCGCAAGAAATCGTAGACGCAGTTAACAGAGTTCCTCTAGAGAAAAAAACGGCACCTAAATTATCAACCTATTCAACTATAACAGAATCTTTAAAATACATGGACGAAAAGGAGAAACGGACATTGTTTGCGACTTTGATTGCCAACGCAATGAATCGAGACACTTTACACTCGCACCAAGATGCCTTTGTTAGGATTATAGAGCAGCTGAATAAAAATGATATAGAGGTATTGCAAAGTTTTGTTAAAAGCGGTCTTCAGGTGTGGGGTACGGCTTGTATTACAGGATACTCAAGTTTAGAAAATAAGCAAAAACATTCTTTTTCGTATTTGGAGCCATTGCTATTTTCTCGGGAATCTGGTACAGAAAAGAAACATCTTTCTACTGAAGAACTAATACGAGATACAATATCTTTAGAAAACTTAATTAGGTTGGGACTGTTTGAAATATTTAGTCCTGAGTTTATATTATCTGATTTTAGATATTACTGTGTTTAAAAGGATAGTATCCTGTACAATCAATACAAAGAACGATAT
>JAFXGD010000083.1 GCA_017513285.1 Alphaproteobacteria bacterium | reverse complement strand
AATGTTAAACGGTAAAATGGCAATGGAACGGGGTGGCGCAAAACACATGATGGTCGTGCATAACGGCGAAATGATTGCAATGCGTGACGGCGAAGCACCATATGTCGCAGAAACAATCGAAACCAGTTATGTCGTCATGGAGGGCGAAACAGAACGCAGCGCAAATGACCAGGTTTATAAAAACCGTAAAAAAATTGCATCAAATGGTGCGGTGTTCGTTACCCTGCCCGTCGATAAACGTGGGTTCTTGAAAGGTGTTCCAGAAGTGTCCAGTGCGGGCATCTTTGAAACAGATGACACAGGATTTATGAAACGACAAATCCAAATCGAAATCACAAAAGCAATCGACGCATTAAGCAAAGCAGAACGCAAAGACCGTAACAACTTGGTCAAGACGGTTCAAATTGCATCTAATAAAGTGGTGCGTGCGGCGTTGGGTGCAGATAAAAAACCACAATACAGTGTGCATTTTGTGCAAAAATAAAAAAAATCCCCAAAATGGGGATTTTTTTAAACAATAATTCTTATATCATCGTGCGTTCGGCAATCTGCTGTTGAACATAGGCATCTTCACTGTTATACAACGGCCAATTACCATGCGCCAATTCCTGCATAGAGGTTAAAGGTTGGGCCAAACGGGCGCGATACAACCACAAATTCGACATCACACGTTTAATGTAACTGCGCGTTTCATAGGCGGGGAAACTTTCAATATACAACAAAGGATCATACGTATAGAATGTTTTTTCAAACTTTACCATCGTACCCATGCCCGCATTGTATGCCGCCAACATTTTTATAATGCTGTTTTCAACACGATCGTGCGACAGCAAATCTACAATATACTGTTGACCCAAAAACATGTTGTGTTCGGGGTTGGACATGTCTATTTGCGATATATCCACTTTGTTCGCACGGGCAACACGCTTGGCAGTGCCGGGCATTAATTGCATAACACCATTGGCACCCGCCCCAGATTTGGCAGATGTGCGGAAATTACTTTCTTGTTTGGTAATCGCAAATAACAGCGCACGGTCAATCGACCAACCACCCATCGGTTCCCAATCAGGCAATGGATATTGGGCCGAATATATAATGTTATCGTCAATTTCCAAAATGCCACGGTCTTTGATAACAGATGCAGACTGTATCGATACACGGGGCAGACCATAATGCGACGCAACAGAATTTACCGCATGCAATACACGGTCAGATACCCGTGGTGTAATCAAATACTTTAAATATTCTTCGGCACGATCTTTTTGACCAACCTGTAATAATGCCAATGCCATTTTACCATATTTGGTTGAACGTAATTCGTCAATGTCCGTTTCGCTTAATTCTTGTTCAAAAAATTCGTATTCCGGTTGGTGGCCCAACATGGTGGCAGACAGTGCGCCATAAAAACTCATCGGATAGGCCGCAGCAATGCGCCAATATTGTTTTGCCATGTCTATTTTGCCGCTGTAATCGGCGGCACGGCCCGCCCAAAAGGCCGCTTCGGTTTTGCGGGCATTATTGATTTGTTTTAAGTCCAATATGCGACTGAAATATTTTTGGGATTCGGAATATTTATCTTCTTTGAAATACAGCAGGCCCATTGTCCATAAACCGTATTCAGAATTCGCATCCGATGCGGTAAAGCCCCACTTCTTGGCCAATTCCATTTCGCCATTGGTATAATATATGTATGCCAAACGACCCGCCAGACGACCATAATCAGATTCGGTCAATTTGCCACGAAATGATTTGTCTTCTAATATTTGACGGGCAACCTTGGTCGAACCAGTGCGTATGGCACGTTTAAACTTGTCAATACTTTTAGATGTGGCACCACCATACTGCTTGGCCGTCCATGTTTCAGACTGCGCCGTTTCAATAGATTCGGACCCCGTGATAATATTCGGGACAGATGCATTGCGAACCGTGGCCTTTTTAATTTTTGCCAACTTGGCCATGCGATTGGCGCCGGGCATGTCATAATATTTTTCCATCCATGCGGCAACCTCTTTCCCACGGGTGCGGTAAGTGTCAGAAAAATAGCGCTGATACAATACTTCGTTCATCAATAATTTGTCTGCAATTTGATTTTCAACACGCATGGCGGTATCAATCTTCTCTTTGGATTGCAGGGCAAATATCTGTTCGTACAGCGCCGCATCCATGTCAGATAAAATACGGGGATGTTCAGCCGCCACCACAACATGCGGCAATATAACTGCAATTAAAATAGTCAGAAGTTTTTTCATGGTTCAAATCAGAATAATGAAGTCCGGGGTAATTTGCACACGACGGCGTTATCATCATCTTCGGGAATTTGATCGATGATTTTTTTAAAATCCGATATACGTGAAAACTTGCGATACACGGATACAAAACGTACAAACGCAATCGGATCCAGGTTTAACAAAGAATCTGATACCATTTGACCAACCATGGCACTGCTGACCGTGTCATCAGGGGTTTCGGTTTCCAAACGGCGATGGATAGATGTCACCAGGCGTTCAATCTGTTCGTCACCAACATCACGATTGCGACATGCCAATTTAATACTGCGACGTAATTTTTCACGGTCAAAGCCTTCCAACTTGCCACTGTTTTTGCGAACAACCAAATCACGCATTTGAATGCGTTCAACAGTGGTGAATTTTGCACCACATTGTTCGCATACACGACGACGGCGAATAATCGCATCTTCTGTGTCGGGGCGGGAATCCGTCACACGACTGTCGGTGGAATTACAGTATGGACATCTCATGATTATATACGGTAGCAATCAAATCAGATATTCGCAAGCAGAATTTATCATGTAAAAAAATTGCTTTTTTATAAAAATCAAGTCCTTTATTTGTTTTTTTGTTCCGGGACGCAAAAAAATTATTACAAAAATATGATAAAATGTTCATCAGGACGAGAGTACGAGAGAGATGAATAAATATCTGGATCAGATTTTGTTGGGGGATTGTATCGAAATGATGCGGGGATTGCCCGATGCATCTGTTGATGCAGTGTTCGCAGACCCACCATATAATCTGCAGTTGGGGTCAAAGACACTGTACCGCCCAGAAGATCAGACCGCCGCACGGGCCGTGCGTGATGAATGGGATTCGTTCGAATCAAATGAAGAATATGATAAATTTACACGTGAATGGTTGGCCGAATGCAAACGTGTCTTAAAACCAAATGGCGCATTGTGGACAATTGGCAGTTATCATAATATCTTTCGTGTTGGGGCCGCTTTACAGGATATGGGTTTTTGGATTTTAAATGATGTTGTGTGGGTAAAAACCAATCCTATGCCGAATTTCCGTGGAACACGATTTACAAATGCGCACGAAACATTGATTTGGGCAACGCCAACCAAGACCGGAAAATACACATTTAATTATGAAACAATGAAAAAATTGAATGGTGGCAAACAAATGCGTTCCGATTGGGATATGAATATATGCCTGGGGGAAGAACGTGTTAAAGACAGCAATGGCAAAAGTTTGCATAATACGCAAAAACCCATGGATTTGCTGCGTCGTGTGATTTTGGCATCAACCAAATCCGGCGATATTATATTGGATCCATTTATGGGTTCGGGAACAACCGCCGCCGCCGCACGTCAATTGGGACGGCACTTTATCGGATTCGAACGGGATGCGGCATATGTCGCCGCCGCACGTGAACGTGTTGCCGCAATAACGCCCATTGATTTATCGGATATCGAAGTTGCAAAACCAAAACGTGATGAAGTACGTGTTGCATTCAAAGAATTGATAGAGGCAGGCCTGTTATACGTAGGTCAAACATTGGTCAGCCCACGTGGCGAACGTGTCATGATTACACATGACGGACAATTAACGCATCAACTGTATGGCAAAGCGTCTATTCATGTTATGGCGGCAAAATTACAACGCAGCGTCAGTTTCAATGGTTGGGATTATTGGTCTGCACAAAAACAAGACGGTTCATTGGTTGCAATTGATGAATTAAGAAAATATGTGCGCAGTATCAAAGCCGGTGTTAAACAAGCCGCATAAAGAATCAAAAACCGCCGAAACGGCGGTTTTGTTGTATTAAAACATATTATAACCTTTATTTGTTTAAGCGAATGTCACAACATATTCATTTTACATTTTCGATTTTTAGTGATAAACTATGAAATGAATCCATAGGGATATGGATTCGGGGCTATCTCAAGCCCAGCGTATTCGGTGCAAAATTACTGACGGCATCGTCATCCGATGTCATTCCTGTGGTTTTGTGTCGTGATTTATCCCTGACTTAATAAGTCGGGGAGCTGTTTGTCATACAACAGGGGCAACCCGAAAACAACAGAATCACTAATACGCTGATTTGAGAACTCCCCGACCGCCTTACATCCCATGGCGGTTTGTTTTTTATACAGGAGCGGAAAATGAAAAACATACATATCTTACCAGTAGTTTTTATACTATCTGCATGCAGTTTTCTGGATAGAAACGCAATATTGCATGTAGAACAAACCCAAGATAGGAAGTTGCCAGCATTAGAGGCAGTATATATTGATGCAACATCCACTATTCCGCACTATTGGGAACCTGGTGCAAAGGTTGTACAAAGCGGCACTGATCGTGCAACCTTGTTCTACAAACAAGTAGAAAATGTTCTTACCGATCCACATAGCGATATACATGGATACATCGAATTAAGAGATCACACATATGCAACTGACACATTTTCAGGATTGCTATGGATAATTCCGTCCTTCTGTACATACGGCCTTGCAAATCTTTTGGGTATGCCATTATTTTCTCACGACATTCAAAGCGAAATTCATATAAGAGTATTAGACAAAGAGGGAAGATTAGTTAAGAGATATTACGCCGAAGCAAAAGACACTCAATACGCTGCTCTATATTGGGCAAAACAAGGCGACTACGCCCTTAAAACCTATCGTGATGCGCTTGATGATGCTGTGTTACAAATGCAACAAGATTACGAGTTCTTATATGACCGCCTGAAATAATTGCCAAAAATTTGCCAAAATATTACCAAGACAAAGATGTTTCTGTATTGTATGTTGTGAATAATACAACAAAGGAAACGATAATGTACGAAAATTTTAATAACAATGACATATTGGCCGTGCGGGCTATAAAACTATTTTTAGCCCCCAAACAAATAGATAAAGAAACAGCAGACCGCGCAGAGCTGTTGATCAAATCTTGGATACGTCAACAACTTAATGACTACAGACAATATATAATAATGTGCTATCAAAATACTTTGCTCCCTGGTTTTGTACGCGGACTTCGCATATCAGCATTATATTTTAACGACCAAGATTTACAAAAAGGGATTTCCAAATTCCTGGACAAACCAAATATGGAAAATCTTGACGATATTGTTCGAAAGCTTGATGTTTCAATAGAAAAAAAGCAATTCAACGAATTATTAAAGAAAAAGAATTAAAAAACCGCCAAAACGGTGGCTTTTTTTATCTTGTATGAAATGGTGCATAATATTTCAATGAATCCATTTTATACCGCATGGAATCCAACCGATATTGCTGCTTTGCCAAATCGTGCTGTTGACTTTTGATTTTGTTTGATTCGTTTAAACGTTGATCGATGGCCGTCAACGCAAATGCACCCCACAAAATCGCCAACATGGTGATAATCGGCAAACAACCCGAAACATTAACACGAAATGAATCAGACCAGTCCTGCTCTAACTTTACTTTTTTATCGTCCATTTTTTACCCCCAATTAAAACCATTTCCATGGTTGAAACACTTTTAACAGCCCCAGCGCAGTGCGTTTGTCGGCATATGTGTGACCGCACCGTGGGCAGACATTGAATGGTTTGATTATCGCTTTGGCTTTACCAAAAATCAAATTCCATATATATAACCCCAATACCCATGCCGCAACAACCAATCCCCATGCGACATAGCCAAAATATTTATCAACCGTATTCGTTATAACCGTAATAGTCGTTACGTCCGATTTAGATAAATCATCGTAAATCCGGGTTGCAACCGGCCATGTCGACGGACGCCATGGATAAACATGTTTTATACCATAGTTCGTCAACAGCGTCGTACCCAAACCACCCGTTTGTTTATCCAATGATTTTTTTATCGCCGCATCCAGCATTGCGTCTACTTCTGTTTGGGCAACGCGCGTTAAATCACGCTTTACTTTGTCCAATTGGGCGTTTACCTGGGCCGCCGTATTATCAACCTTTGCAATGGCAGTGTTGGCTTTGGCAACGGCCGCATCCGCTTTATCCAAGCCCGAATCCACAGACGCAACCGCTTTGTCCACACCGTCTGTTTTAAAGCCCAACTTGTTCGCCAAACCCGTCAAAGCCTTTACCCGGGATGTTTTTTCACGTGCCTGTTGGGTTGCATCCGTCGCTTTTTCAGTTGTTTCTTTGGCTTTGTCCGTTGTGTCGGTGATTTTATCCACACCACGTTCGGCCAATTTAACGCCGTCAATTGCAACCGATATCGGCTTTTCCAAATTAATGGAATCCGCAACACTGTCCAGTAATGCTTCATACTGTTTTACAATACCACGTTGCAGGTCAAAGAACATAGACACAACAATTGATTTCTTTATCGGGGCAGAATAAGTATTTTTAACATGCAATGGGAACCATACCAACAGCGCAAACCATATAATCGTAAATATCGCAATGCCACGCCGAACACCACGTACCAATGATTTCTTTTTCGCAACGGTTTTGGCACCGCCCATATCAATTACTTCGATTTGCTTTTTTTGTTTTGCCATGGTGTTCCCCCTGTGGTTTGTTAATGTTGCATGTTATTAAACTGCTTAATCAATTCTTGGTTATATATGACCAAGCCTTGGTAAGTTTTGGTTGCAGATTGATGATGTTGAATCTGTTGCAATGTTTCATAGTAAACTTTGGCATCTGATGACCGTTTAAATACCAATACTTCTTGGTCTGCAACAGAGTAATAGCCGCCCGATACGTCTTGACGACAAAACAGCGTATAGATAAACGCCAAACGATTGTGTTCTTGATACATCAATGCCAAATACATCTTGTCCGTCATGGATAATGACAGCACAGGCATCGCAATCGGTGCAGGTCGATTGGGCGAATTTAATATCGTGGAATCTGATTTATTTTTCTGATTCATCTGTCTGTCCGGTATATTTTTTGATAAAGTCCGCTTTGAATTCGGCAAAGGTTCCCTGCTCTATTGATTGACGAATGTTGCGCATCAAATCTTGATAAAACCACAGATTGTGCTGTGTCAATAATGTCGCACCCAAGATTTCATTGCATTTTATCAAGTGATGAATGTACGCACGTGATAATTTACACGCCGGACATCCACACATGTCGTCCAATGGACGGGCGTCATCACGAAAACGGGCATTGCGCATGTTCATTGTGCCGTGACGTGTGAATGCCTGGGCTGTGCGGCCGGCACGTGTCGGCATTACACAATCAAACATATCAACACCACGTTCAACCGCACCCAAGATATCCAATGGCGTACCAACCCCCATTAAGTAACGAGGCTTGTCCGCAGGCAACAATGGCGCAGTTGTCGCAATCATGTCAAACATGACGTCTTGGGGTTCGCCAACCGCCAAACCGCCAATCGCATAACCGTCAAATCCAATTTCGGTCAATGCACGTGCAGATTTTTCACGCAAATCAGGAAAATCGGCGCCTTGGACAATGCCAAAGATACCATAGCCGGGTCTGTCAATAAATGCATCTTTGCTGCGTTTTGCCCAACGGGTCACCATATCAACGTTTTTTTCAACACGGGAACGTTCCGCAGGCAACTTTAAGCATTCATCCAACACCATGGTAATGTTCGAATCCAATTGATGTTGAATATGGACAGAATCTTCGGGGCGCAGAAAGTGCTTTTTGCCGCCGTCAAAATGCGACGTAAATTGGACGCCTTCTTCACTCATTTTGGTCAAGGTCGATAAACTCATCACCTGGAAACCGCCACTGTCGGTTAATATCGGGCCATGCCACCCGCCAAATTTATGCAGGCCACCCATTTGTTCAACCAAATCACCGCCGGGACGCATCATCAAATGATAGGTGTTGCCCAAAATTACCTGGGTACCGGTATCTGCAACCTGAGACATGGTCAATGCCTTGACCGTTGCAGCCGTACCAACCGCCATAAACGCAGGCGTTTGAAATGTCCCATGCGCCGTTTCAACGGAACCACGACGGGCATTGCCGTCCGTTGCAATTAAATTAAATTTCAGTGCCATTTTCTTCTTCCTTTTTTGCGGCGGCGTCCATTAAAACCTGTTGCTGTAAACGCAATAAACGTGTGTCCATGCGTTCATAAATGCGACGTAATTCTATTACATATCGGCCCAAGGTAAAACCATAACGCTGCATACGTAAATGCGATACGTCATGATTTTGTACATAAACCTGAATCCGCATCGCACGTTTGTGAATGCGATTATATCGACGTATCAAACGTGCAAATTCCGCATCCGCAGAAATCAATTTCGAATGCGTGGTCAACATGGATTGAATCATGTGCATTATCATCTGTAAATTCACACGCATTTTTGCATACTTTATGTCCGTCGCACGGGCCGCAGATTGCGCCATTATACGACGAACATTGCGCACACGACGCCAACGTTCCAACCACTTAAACATCAATCCCCCCATCGTTTTTAAATAATAAACAGCAATCACCATAACTGAAAAATCTGTAGCGTTCAGATATCGCATGTGAATATGCCGCACGCATTTGCGACAGACCAGAAAACGCAGATACCAACATAAACAATGTCGATTTCGGCAAATGAAAGTTGGTCAATAATACATCGACCACACGGAATTTATACCCCGGCGTTATAAAAATATCCGTAGTTGCACAAAATGGCGCAACACGTTTATATTTTGCCGGATTACTGTTATGCATTGCCGCACTTTCCAACAGACGCAGCGATGTTGTACCAACCGCAATTACACGTTTGGCGGCATTTATTGTGGCGGCCTGAGATTCTGTAATACAACCCCATTCGCTGTGCATTTTATGTTGGGATAAATTTTCAGTCTTAACGGGCAACCATGTTCCCGCACCAACATGCAATGTTATATTTACAATTTCGGCGCCGTGCGCACGAATTTTATCCAACAATTCGGGCGTAAAGTGCAAACCCGCCGTTGGCGCCGCCATAGACCCCAAAGGCGATGCATAAACCGTTTGATATCTGTCTTGGTCGGAATCTTCGGCGTCACGCTTCATATATGGTGGCAGCGGCATTTTGCCAACCGCATTCAATGTCGCAAATACATCTTCGCACAAGAATTCCAGTTTCAGACCACTGTCATCATCATGCGCCAAAACACGAATTTTATCGCCATTGTCCAACGTTAAAATTGTGCCGTCGGGAATTTTATTAAACCGCTTGCACAGCCCCCACCACACTTTGTCATCAACCGATGTGTGCAACGTTATTTCATGTTTGCCATCCGCCATAAAGCGTGCCGGTATCACACGTGAATTATTAAACACAACCACATCACCCGGCTGCAAATAATCCACCAAGTCACGAATGTGTTTATCGTAAATATTGACCACCCCGCCCGTTGGGCACCCCTCCAAAGAGGGGAACTTTTGCACCACCCCGCCCTGCGGGCACCCCTCCAAAGAGGGGAACTTTTGTTCTGAGCAGGAACCGAGTAGTTCCCCTCCGTTGGAGGGGTGACACGAAGTGTCGGGGTGGTTAGAGAGCCAGTCAAAAACCGCCCCTGGATTTTTCAACACATCAGTTGCCGGTATATGAACAACTGTCAAATTTAAGGATTTTAAGTACTCGTCACGCTTTTTATCATATTCGTTCTTAAAATCATGGGTTTTGTCATCAATCTCTATCACTAAAAATTTTGACGCACAAAAGAAGTCGACAATATAATTTCCTATTATTTTCTGCCGATCAAAATCAAGACCGTTTAATCTTTTTCCTTTGATTTCTTTCCATAACAACGCCTCTGGCAGACTGCCAGATTTACGCAATTCGCGCGCCCGTTCCTTTAAATCGGGGTTAAAGGCTAACGTTTTATAATTTACGGTGTCTCTAACCACCCCGCCCTGCGGGCACCCCTCCAAAGAGGGGAACTTTTGCACCACCCTGCCCGTTGGGCACCCCTCCAACGGAGGGGAACTTGGCACCACCACCAGCATGCGTGACGCATCACGCACCGCCAATGGATGCGACGCAATCAATTCAGGTGGCAATTCAAAATCAAAATCAGATAGTGTATGCATTATTTTCTATCTCTGTTTTTGTGGTGTGACAGACTGACGCAATTCATCAATTTGCATTTGTCGTTCAAACGCATCCAACACTTGATCTGTAGATTTATTATTTATAGAATCTGGATGCCCGCGATGGTAAAACACATTTTGATAAACATCGTGCGGATTTTCCGTATAGAATTTAATTGTATCACCGATATGCAAAGCATGTCTCAACAAACGCCTTTTGTTGTATCGATATGCATAATCAACATGTGCATCAATCAGGCCATCACCATCTGTATCACACAGATATGCCACAGAACGATTATGATCGCGTTGAATAATAACTGCACTAACGCGATACAGCTTTACGGGTGGCGGAGGTGTTCTGTTCGTTTCACAACATCCCGTTAAGATTCCCACGCCGGACAATGTCAAAAATACCTTTTTATACAGCTTCATCACAGAATCCTTTCTATTTTCCAAATTCCAAACCTTGGTCAATATAGTTTTCCGCTTTATCCTCCCAATCGGGTTCAACACGCACAAACAAATGCAGGCGGGCATTCACACCCCATTGATCTTGGATATCATGACGGGCGGCGGTGCCGATTTGTTTCAACTGCGCCCCGCCACGGCCAACAACTATCTTTTTATGTCCTTCGTTGCGAACGGCGATTTTTTGATAGATATCCAACACACCATCGGCATCAACGTCAACACGTTCGGTCACAACATTGATGTGATATGGTAATTCTTGGTGAATATATTTATAAATCTTTTCACGGGTTAATTCCGACAAATACAATTCATCCGGCACATCGGGCGCATCAATCGTGTCAAACAAGTATGGCGATTGGGGCATAACATCCGCCAGGGCCGTCAACATTTTTTCCACCCCGTCATTTTTTAATGCAGATATCATAAATATTTCACGCCATGGCGCCAAAGAATTCAATTCCGCCACCATTGGTAATAATTCCAACTTGGCAATTGCATCGACTTTATTTAACGCAACAAAAATATTGGGGCGGTCTGCAATTTTTTCCGCCAATGCACGAATTGTGTCGGTTACACCCTTTTGTGCATCAACCAATAATAACACCGCATCGGCATCAGATACCGCATCCATTGCGGCGGCAACCATTGCCCGATCCAGACGACGTGATGGCTTAAATACACCGGGGGTATCAACAAATATTAATTGCCGTGTGCCAACCATTTTAACCGCACGTAAACGTGTACGTGTTGTTTGCACTTTGTGCGAAACAATGGATACTTTACGCCCCATAATCTGATTTAACAATGTACTTTTGCCCGCATTCGTGGGGCCGATAATGGCAACAAAGCCGGAATATGTTTTTTCTGTCATGACAAAACCATAGCACACCAAATTCAAAAGTGAACAAAAATCTTGCAAAATGACAGATATATGATAAAAATTGATAGCGTGTAGGTGGGGCAACGTATAAAAGGATAATAATTATGCAACTGACAGGGCCCGAAATTCTGCGCCGAATGCAGGAAAAAGAAAATCCAGATATTATCATTAAACCTTTTGACATCAGATGTTTGGGGTCAAACAGTTATGATTTGCATTTGGCAGATACACTGCGTGTGTATGAACACACAATCCCATTGGGAATGAAGCCTGCAATCGAATACAAAGGCGACAGAAGCAAACACAGCATGCGTGATTGGTTCAACAGTGAACAGGCATTCTTGGCTTTCCAGGCACAACCATGGTTGTATGACATTCGTGATCCGTTTCACTTGGTCGATCCAACAAACCCAGAGCATCACAAAACCGTCAACATAAAAATCCCAGATACAGGATTGGTTTTGTCACCAATGATTGGATACCTGGGGTCAACGGTCGAATATACAGAAACGCATGGACTGTTCCCATATATCGATGGCAAATCCAGTGTCGGACGGAACTTTATAATGAACCACCATACAGCCGGTCGGGGTGACGATAGTTTCTGTGGCGAATGGACGTTGGAAATTCGTGTTCTGTTCCCAACCGTCGTTTATCCATATATGCGTATCGGTCAGATTTACTATGAAGAATTTTCCGGCCAACGTATGCCGTACAACAAAAACCCCAACAGCCACTATAGCAACCAACGTGGTCCAACGGCGGCGGCGGTTATCCCGGTTGATAAATTCTTGGCGGAACAAGCGGGTAAAAAAAGATAAACCAAAATGCCACAAAACGTGGCATTTTTGACACCGCAACCGATTGACAAAGCATGTGTTTGTACCTATATTAAGTTATGTGGGCGTGATGCCCAGAAAAGGATTAAAATGACACGTATGGGTGGATTTTTATCGGCTGTATTGTGCGGTGCAACTGTCTGTGCGCCGGCGGTGGCAAACAACTGTGACGATGCACTGTATCGCAGATACCATCCAACAGAATGCGCCAAGGAATCCGGATTCACATTCGCAACAGGGGCGACAATTACCGGCGGATTGGCCGCAGTAATCGGTGGGACTTTGGCGGCAATCGGTATGAATTCAGACAGTGGCAGCAGTAATGACGACAATTACGCCGCACCAACACCAAACTATGCGCAACACACCCTGCCCGCATATACGCATGTCGGCGATGATGTGACATCTGTGCAATTGGCAGAAATCGTTGGTAATAACACCTATGCAAAAAACATCAATCAATATAACGACATTCGTTTGGCTTATTCGTTGGCACGTGGATATACAGGCGCGGGTTCAAACATAGCCATCATCGATTCCAGCGATGCAATCAGACACGGCGCATATGTCGCAGATTTGGCCGGTGGCAGCATCGCCCCCAACGCAAACGTTGTCAGATACAGTATCACGAATGACGACGGTGTTTTTCAATCTTTTGACACAATCGCCACCGTTATCGGCGCCGCATCAGATGCAAATATATATAACTTCAGTTGGGCCGAAAAAACAGTGTGGGCCAATAACTTGGGCAGTCGCAGACACTATGAAAATATCACCAGTCGTGATTTCGTACAATCTTTGGTGAATGCCGCACAAACCCAAGATGCAATCATGGTATGGGCCGCAGGTAATGAAGGCTGGACACAATCGAGTGCTTTGGCCGGCGCACCGTTGGTTATTCCGGAATTAAATGGGCATTTTGTGAACGTGGTCGCATGGGATTCCAATACCGGCGCATTGGCGGATTTCAGCAACCAATGCGGCGCAACCAAAGATTTCTGTATCACCGCCCCGGGCGCCGGATTGAAAACAGAAGTTTCCAAGCACAGCCAAGACGGTACCAGCTTTGCCGCACCAATCGTATCTGCCGCCATCGCCGTTATTCGTGAAGCATTCCCATATATGAACGCAAACGAAGTGACATCACTGCTGTTTGAAACGGCACGTGATTTGGGGGCCGTGGGGGTTGACGATGTATATGGCCACGGTATGTTGGATATGGAACGGGCAACACGACCCGTTGGGGTTAATTTAGTACCGTTGGATGACGGTGCAACTGTGGCAATGCGTACCGCACACGCCAATGGCACTATCGCCCAGAAAATAAAAGACGAAAATATAACTTTTGCATTCGTTGATAAATATGGCCGACCATTTGAAACAAAAATGAATGACAATATTTCCATTAAAAATCACAGTGTGGGATTTGACAGACTGCGTGAACATAATGTTAATGTCGCACAATTTGGAAATGTGGAATTTGGATTCAAGCAATCCGAGATATTACGTGCAGATGGTTTTTTGGATACAAATGAACAAAATATGATGACCTTTGTCGGAACAAAATATGATATGATGATTGGCGATATAAAACTGTTCCATGGCGCACGTATCGGGTTTATTAAACCCAAGGCAGCCGACAATTCCATGATTAATGCTTTTTCAAATATATTTACAGGAACAATGACATTGGGCGCACAATACCAAGATTTAACATTGTCCATTGCCGTGCCAGACACAATTATTTCCGGACACATGAACATGCGCACACCAACGGGACGCAGCGCAAACGGGCAATACATATTTGCAAACCACGATATTGATTTGGTGGGACGCCCGGCGGTTGAATATTCTGCGACCTATAAATTTATGACCGCAGCATTTGTCGACAACCCATTTGGCCAAGATGAGTTCTATTTTATCGCAAAAACAAAATTACAATTTTAATACTGTAAAAAAACCTTGCTTTTTGGTGACTTTATTGCTCAAATGAATCACAGGAAATTTAAATTAAAAAAAGGAAGCGAATATGGCAGGCAGTATTAATAAAGTCATACTGGTCGGGAATATCGGCCAAGAACCACAAGTGCGCACAATGGGCAACGGGCAAAAAGTCGTCAGTTTTTCTTTGGCCACATCTGACCGTTGGCGTGACCGCACAACAGGCGAACAGAAAGAACAAACCGAATGGCATCGTGTCGTAATCTTTAATTCCAATTTGGTCGAAGTGGCGGAACGCATGTTGCAAAAAGGTACTAAATTGTATCTGGAAGGATCTTTGCGTACACGTAAATGGCAAAACCAAAGTGGCGCAGACGTGTACACAACCGAAGTTGTATTAAATCAATTCGCCGGACAAATGGTTATTTTAAGTGGCGCAAAATCCGTTGATGGCATGGGTGGTGATTATGCACCATCTGCACCGGCCGCCGCCCCACGGGAAGAAATATCTGTGGCGGATATTGGCGACGACATTCCATTTTAAGCCAAACAAAAAAACAAATTTCCCCCAAAGTTCAAATTGGGGGTATTTTTATGTGTCATGTACAGGGACAAAGGCCCGGCCACGGGATGACGCCACTTCGCCAAGGCTTCGTGGTGCAGGCAGGGTTTTATTTGCATAACCTGGGTTCCGGGGTCAAGCCCCGGAATGACAAAGTGGGTTGCATAACCTGGGTTACGGGGTCATCCGTCTGCGCTTCGCTGCGCCGAGACAAGAGCCACGGGATGACAATGGGGGGCAAATAAAAAACACCGGGTGGGCGGTGTTTTTTGTTTGGTTTTTGTGTGTGGTGGGTTATTTACCGTCAATGCGGAATACGTCGCCCCAATCGCCAACGTGTTGGCCACCAACCGTGCATTCCAATGATTCAAAGCCCGCTTCGACCTGCTTCTTTTTTACAACAGACGATGTCACCAATGCGCCCGTAGTTCCCAATACAACCGCAGCCGTCGCATCCGATGCCAAACGGGCATAGTTAAATTTGCCATCCACCGTGCGCCATTTGGACAGACCATATGCATCTTCGATTTCGTCCAATGTTTTTGCCAAGTCAGATATGGATTCGGCGTCATTATTGGCGGCGTCATCGGTGGCATTATTGGTGATACACGATTGCTTTGCAGCATTTATCGCTTCGTTAAATGCAGCCGTGTTGTCAAAATTGCTGGGCAGACCTTCCGCCAGTCGCTTTGTGCCTTTTTCATTTTGACCACAGTAGTAATAATCTTTGAGGTCCTTGCCATCTTTTATGCCGTTCCCACCGCAGTATGTATATGGCGTGCCGTTTACGCTGGTCGTACTCGTACACTCATCGTTGCCACACATGCACTTATTGTTTTTATACGTTCCATTACTGGCCCGGCAGATTGCGGTGGCGCATTTTTCCTTGGCATCTGTGGCGGCCTTATTCAATGCCTTCTGTGCCACATCCGGGGTAAACACACATGTGTATTTGTATTGCCCGTCACTGGACTCTTTAAGCGTGTACTTGAAGAACCGTGGGCAGACATCTTGGCCATTGAGGCCACTGTCGACATTTAAGCGCACCTTAAATCCAGTATCTGTGCATAAAAATTGGCACTCTGTTTCTGCTGCATCCAGCATATCTTCAGACAAAGAACAAACCCCATTAGCACATGCAAACACGCGCTTATATACGTCAAGGTTTGAGTTGTATAATGCCAGAACTGTTTCGTTATTTTTCGTGATTTGTTTGTTTATGTCATCCCTTAACCATT
>JAFXGD010000082.1 GCA_017513285.1 Alphaproteobacteria bacterium | reverse complement strand
GAATATGAATATTTATGATTTTTGCATTCTGTTTCTATCCTGTCCATGCCGGTGTCTATCAGGTTTATGTATTCTTCAAATGTCTGTTGTTGGGCCAATTCTTGCGATACCGTGGGCAAAAAACGACCCCAGAACGTGTCCAAACAATAAACATCATGATTGTTAACCAATGCCCAATATGTGATTACACGCATCAAAGGTTCTGTATCGGTATTAGACGCCAAGCCCGGAACCAATATCAAACAATTCGTGGCATTTTTATCAATTGAATAGTGCGAAATATGCCCGATGGTCTTTTGTTCCGTATGCGAACAAAACTCCATACGCCATTGAATTGCCCCTTGTTTCAGGTCGTTCAATGCCGTATTCCATTCGTCGGGTATATGAATAATTTTCTTGTCGTAATGCATTTTATTCCGTTTGTTTTATGAATATTATAGTACAAATACATGTATTGTCAATATCAATATAGGATACACATATGATTTTTTAAAAAAACAGTTGACATTTGTTTTCGTAACAGGTAAAATGCGTTCGCTTTCATGATGAAAGTGCAAAGTTTTGGGGTCATAGCTCAGTTGGTAGAGCACCTGCTTTGCAAGCAGGGGGTCGTCAGTTCGAGTCTGATTGGCTCCACCAAGACAAGCGAAAGGGGGATGAATATCCCCTTTTTAATAAGAATAAATCGTAAAATGCGTTAAAGGGGGTGAATACATATGGTTAAAGTTCTGGTTCGTGATAATAACGTAGAACAGGCTTTGCGCGTCGCAAAACGTAAATCACAGAAAGAAGGTCTGTATCGCGAAATGAAAGAACGTCAGCGTTATGAAAAACCAACAACAAAACGCAAACGTTTGAAAGAAGAAGCCGTGCGTAACGAAAAAAAACGTCAATCAAAACAACGTATGGTCTTTGGATTCTAAATCAATTTCAAAATCCCCCCAATCGGGGGGATTTGTTTTACTTTATAACCGCACTTTTTATCAATGTTAAATCTTCTTTGATGTCGTCTATCTTTATCTGAATTTGGCCAATGCCGGTTTCCAATACAGTCGTGCGATTTTCCAATGATGTTATGCGGGTGTCAACACGTTCCATTTCAATAACCGATAAATCTTGACGGGCAACCCAATAGATTAACCCGCCAACAAACCCCAGTAAAAACCAGTTGTCACGCAAAAATTCAAATACTCCACGGGCCGTTGCCGTATTTTCAAATGTCATTGTAAATCCCCCCGCCCCCGCAAAATCATCGATTCAATGTGCCGAACCAATGCACACTGGGCCGCAACCCAGCGCAAATGATTATCAGACATGTTTGGTGACATAACACGATTTATCGTCATATCACGCAAATGCGACAAAACCGCCATGCCCGCAGGCGTCGAAAAGCATCGGGTGTATTGCTGTTCAGGTTTGGTCATAGCACACCCCCAGATATGTCATCCATTGCGGTCATTTGTACAATCGGGGCAATGTATTTTAATTCTGCATCACTGTTTAATTGAATGCGTTCAATCAATCCACGTCGTGCCAAAATCTGCAGACCACGATCGCATAACGGACGAATAAATTCGTGCAGCAATCGACCGTATGTCGCCCCCAGAATACGCATCATGTCCGCATTGCGGGCCAAGATTTCTGTTGCGGTCATTTCTTTTTCACTTAACAGCCCCAGCCTGTCCGCCAACAGCGCATGACGAATACGTTCACGCAAATCGGTTAATATAATTTGCGACACATCAAAATTTGCCCCAGATGTCAAAGGCGTTAAACCAGATGAACCAATGGCTTTTGGAATAATCGCACCGGGCGTCAGGTTAATGTTATTCAAATTTATAACACCGTCATCGTCGGCCTGCCATATGCCAGATACGGCAATCGTTGCATTCTTTAATACCAATTCGACAACTTTGTTTGCCGTCTTGATGTCGGGCAATGCACGCATAACCGGCCCACGACCGTATAATTCACCACTGGTCACAGACCAACGGAATATAATATATGGGTTCGTTTCAAACGTACCCGTCGATACAATATTGTTTTCAATATCGCCATCTGTGTCCAACCATGCCGTAAATTCCGTGCCAATCAAACTTTGCACCAATGTTAATGGCATTTCGGGATTATTTCGCATTGCGTCACGTACACTGGCCGGTGGCGTCCATGTCGGATAGCGTTCCAGAACTTCACAGGCCGGCATCGACGTTGTATGAAATACCGCATTCGGCAATATGGCAATATCCGTCATGGGAATCGATGTAAACGAAAAGGCAGACGATGCACCAATCGGCGTTTCAGACATAAATAAACATGCCGTCCCCAACACAACCAAATCCATATAACACTGATGTATCGTGGTGTAAAAATTTGAATCATTCAGGTGCGAACGCAGGATATGCGTCGCACGCTGGGCATCGGGCGATGAAGTACTTTCGGGAACCAGATTCAGCCACAGCGATTCCGGCGGTGTCATCAGTGTGTATATGGACGCCGCCAAGTTATCCGCCGCATCAGATGCAGTCGCATCATACAGCGTCGCAATATCATCGTCCACAGTCGGCATAGTATACCGACGGGCCGATTCCCAACGTGAAACCCATGGGGTGCGCATATCCAATGCACGTTTGTATAAAGTTTTTAAATTGTTTTGCATTGCAAGACTCCTTTGTTTTAGTAATGCAGTTGTTGTATGGTTTGTTTACACAGAAAAATTTGTATTTGCCGCAAAGGTCTGGACAGAACGGGCAGATGAATAAACCGGCACAGGGGTTTGCGCAATCGCACCTGCAACCGCATCCAAACCATCATCGTGACCAATGCAGCCCGTCGGAACCCAACCAATCATTTCAGATATTAATGGCGTCTGCTGGGTACGGGTATGCGCATACAGACGGCCCGTCGATAACAATGGTTCAATCGCATTTAATATGCGGTCCGATTTCGACGTCGTGTTCGATACACGTGTGACATATACCTGTTCCCCACGACGGGTGGCACAATCACGCATAATTTCCGGCAGACCGCCCCCCAACCCATTCGTTTCAATGGTTATGCGACGCAGACCACGCATATGCATAAAATCTAAAACTTGGTCACACTGATTTGATAACGGGAACTGTTCATTGTCCGATACGGTCAAATACAATATGTCATGGATATACACTGTACGACGACTGTCATCACGATACAGTAAAACACAGGCACTGCCGTCACGATTGCGACGACCGGTGGACGGATCCCAATATAAAACCACGCCCGTCATTACCGCATCGCACAGACGTGCATTGCGAACATCAAATTCCGATGAATAAAAATGTATGCCACCGGGGTCCAAACGAATACGTTCCGGCGATACAAAATCCAACATCATTTGGGCAGAAAATGCACGCATGCCAACCGTTTGACGCATCTGTTCAATGCGTTCAGGCGGAAATAATTCCGGCCACGCAGATTCACCATGCGCATTAACCAACGGAATTTTCAGGATTTTATACCCAGATAAAAAAGGCGTTGAAAATGGATTTTTTTTATATACCATTGAACCAAAGAAGGATTGTGACATGGATTTTACCCCTAAAACTTTACCAACCAATTTAGAAGCAGAACAGGCTGTATTGGCCGCTGTATTAATGAATAACCGTGCGTTGGAACGGGTGGCAGAATTCTTAAAATCAGAGCATTTTTCACATCCTGCACATCAAGAAATGTTCAAATTGGCCGAAAAACAATTCGCCGCAGGTATCCCTTTTGATATTATCACCGCAAAAAATTACTTGGACCAACAGGGCGTGTTGGAATCCGTTGGCGGGGTTGAATACCTGACCCAACTGTCCGGTGCGGGCGCAACCGTTGTTAATGTGGAACAATATGGTCGCATCGTTTATGAAAATGCATTGCGCCGTGACTTGATTGCGCTGGGCCAAGACATAATGGACAAAGCATTCGTCGAAGATTTAGACGCACCCGTCACACGACAAATCGAAATCGCAGAACAAAAACTGTTCGATATGGCAACCGCCGGCGCATCCGAACGTGAAATAACGTCTATTTCAACCGCACTGCAAAGCGCATTGGCCGAAGCAGAAATCGCATACAAAGCAGATGGACAACTGTCGGGGTTGACAACCGGATTGAATGCATTGGATAAATCTATCAGTGGTTTGCATCATTCAGACCTGATTATTATCGCAGGACGACCCGCAATGGGTAAGACAACACTGGCCATGAATATCGCATTTAATGCGGCCAGTGCAATCCAATACGGACGTGCAAACAAAAACTATAAAGGCGCAGTTGTGTTTTTCAGTTTGGAAATGTCTGCGTCCCAGTTGGCGGCACGTGTTCTGTCGTCGCAATCAAAAATACCCGCATCGTCCATGCGTGAAGGAACACTGACCGATGAAGACTTCTTGAAAATGAGCCAGTATTCCGCCGCCATCGGTAATGCACCACTGTTTATAGACGATACACCCGGTATGTCGGTGCCAATGATGCGGACACGGGCGCGCAGATTGGCACGCAAACATGGCGGAATCGCACTGATTGTTGTTGACTATCTGCAATTGATGACATCGCCCGGCGGCAAACGCAGTGATAACCGTGTCCAAGAAATTTCCGAAATTACACGTGGTTTGAAAATGTTGGCCAAAGAATTGGATGTGCCGGTAATCGCACTGTCCCAGTTGTCACGCAGTGTTGAACAACGTGACGATAAACGACCACAATTGGCAGACTTACGTGAATCCGGATCTATTGAACAAGACGCCGATATTGTTATGTTCACATATCGTGAAGAATACTATCTGCAAAATCGTGACCCATCAGAACGATTGTCAAATACAACCAACAACAACATGGTCGAATCATGGCAAAAACGTTTGGAACGGGCACGTGGTAAAGCAGATATTATTATCGGCAAAAACCGCCACGGACGACCAGAAACCGTCCGAACCGCATTCTTTGGCGATTACAGTTTGTTTGATAACTTGGACGAATTCGAAGCACGTGGTGAAAATGATTATGCACAACCCGCACCAACCATTTCCGCCGCATCTTTGGCCCCAGACCCAGAATTTGAACCAACCCCCATCGACGCAAATGCAATACCCGATGATTTGCCATTGTAAACAGCATAAAAATTGATGTAAAAATTACTTGCGCAAAGTTTTAAAATTGACTATCATTTTGTCAAGTAATATTCATTTTTAGGAGTTTACAAATGGCCCAAGAAGAAATCATCTTTCCAAATAATATTCGCAACATTCGATTGGCGGCAGGTATGAAAATGACCGAATTGGCACGCCGTGCAGGTTTGTCTTTGTCCGCAGTGTCAAAAATCGAGAAAGGTGTTCGACGCTTGAACCAGAAACAATTGCTGAATATCTGTAATATTTTGGGATGCAAACTGTCCGATATCTTTATCAAAGAATCAGACGATGTCGCAAATCAATGGCAATCCGAAATTAAACGCCGTATGCACGATAACGAAGACAGCGGATTGAAAATCTTTGGCAGCGGATTGCGCAAAATACGTCAACAGTCCGGAAAAACCATCGCCCAGGCCGCCAAGCAAGCGGGAATGACACTGTCGGTGTATCACAAGATAGAAGTCGGCCAACGTGAAATCTATAAAAATGAAATCGAACCTTTGGCGGAATCTTTTGCAATGAAAGCCGAAGATTTATTCGCAAAAATCGCCCATCTGTATAAGTCCGGCGAACTGAACAAACAAATTAACAAAGTAAAAGAACGTGTTAAATCTGTGTTGGAACCGGGGAGTCCACTGTCGGGAATCGATATAAACGGCAGTTTATATGGCGCAAAACTGTATGACAGCGCACGCAAAAAATTAATCCCCGTCTTTGGCATGCCCAATGGCAAGGCAATCGCACTGAAAAAATCAGACAAAAACATGATTGTCGCACCAATGGCAATGGAAGGCAAAAACGGAATCTATGCCGTTATGCCAAACACAAAACGCTTTGGCGGTATGATGCCAGAAAAAGCGTATGTGTTGGCAGATGCTTTAACCCCTGCATCGGTCGGCGATTTGGCCGTATGCATGGATGCAGATTTTGACGCCGTGGAACCAGATGAAACAATTTCTGCACATGTTGCCATGATTAAACAAGATGCAAAAGGCAAGATGTTTGCACAACTGTTGGGGCCAGATGAAAAATTTACACCCGTGACCGCACATAAAGTTGTCATGATTATCATGGAATAATTTACCCATCACAGGAGAGAGACCATGAAAGCCAAAGCCAGCGCAACAGCATTAAAGTTAATAAACCTGTACCGCCAAGAACATGTTATTATTGGTGGGTGGCGGGCTTTGAATCCCATATTTTTAGACGAAGCAACAGATGATGTTTTGGCCGAAATGCAAAATCTGCCAAATGGACGATTGTTGGCGCAACATATACAAAATCTGCGCAGCGGTTTAACCGCACCGGATGCTATTGAACGCGAACTGTTGCCATATGGGGGCGCAATGAATGATGTTGTGGCATCTGTCAAATTAACCAATGAACAATGGCACGAATTGGAAAGCGGTATCGCAAAATTTACCCCAGATCAAAATGGTTTGGACATGATTCAATCATTGAATGTCGTTAAAATGTTTGGTCCAGAATGGCCAACGGCAATCGATGCCGCATTAACAACACGCCCCGATTTACAACATAAATGGGATGCGGTCACCAAAACTTTTAACGCATACAGATTATGGGATGCGGCCAATGAAATTATTTCCAACCCGCTGTCTGAACGTGTGTGCGCACATGTCCAAGCCGATATGTTGGAATACGAAACATATCTGCCAATGTTCGGTGACACAGGTCAAGATTTATTAAAACGATTGCGGGAATGCATCAGTACAGCCAACTGATTGTATTCACGCATCATCGGTTGTGCAATATATTGTATCCATTGTATGTGGCGTGCCAATGTAAATCATTGTGCCGGTTGGCGATAAAATAAAATCCAATTCCCGCAACCTGTCACGCAGGTCTGTGCGTTTTTGCAACGTGTTGGATGTGTTGGGAACCTCTACGTCGTCACATATAATCAAATCTGCACGCATGCCGGTTATGTTGCCATGAATGCCTTGGCACACAACAGACGGTTCACGGGTGCCAATCGGACGATTTATTGTTATGCGGGTTGATGCCCACTGCTTTTTGTTTTTCGGCACCATCTCCGAACACCATGGATGATTTTCCAATATATGACGAATATGTTCAACCATGCGTGATGCCAAAGTGTTTTCAGCCGACAAAATCAATATACGTGTCGATGGACGCATATACAGAACACAGGCCGCAAAAATCCCAACCACTGTGGATTTGCCAGAATGACGAAACGCCATTAATAATCCACGATGTGGCGAATTTTCCCATATATCCACCAAGAATTGCATAATCTGGCGATGATGCGATGGGGTGGCATACCCCAACACCCGATTCCATTCATCCATAAAACTATAAAATTCCATAGTCGTCACGATCCGATGTCGGTGGAATATCGGATATGTGTCCATAATCGCTTATCAAATGCGGCAATGATGAATCCAGCACCATCAACAAATTACGATACAGACCCAATGCGCCACCACCCGACACCTTGTCCGAAATCAGTTGCGTGGTATAATCAATCAATGATTTTATTTCATCATGACGATTTGACCATTCGGCCATATCTGAATCAACCGAACGCAAATCTTGGAATGCCGCCAATAAAAAATTAAAGTCCGAATTCAGGTGTTCAACATCCAACCGGGCGGTGGGTTGATAATCTATTACACGGGATAAAGATATTTGCCGAAAAATATCCAATGATACACCCGATTTGGGTGCAGTATCAAAAACAACACGACCGCCCGACAAATCCGAATTCGGAATGACCGAGTAAGCATCTTGACCGTCTGAGACCACGCCGTCAACAGCAACCCAAACATCCGCAGGTTGAAATATCGGAAAATCAAATGCAAATTCAGTCGTTGCGCCATCCGAAACATATGATATTTTATGCATATTTGCCCCCAATTTTTATATCTTTAATTCATCCAATCTGTCCAACCATTTTTTTAATAAGTTGGGTTTAGACACTTTGATTTCTTTTAATTTCCGGGCGTTGGTTTTACGTTTGGATTCGTATGGTGCGGCGGTTTCCGATTTTAAGCGACGCAATACCGCACCGGCGGTCACGCCATCAGACGACACCCCGGATGCGCCATATTTGGCACGTTGGGTCGCCAATACTTTCTTTAACAGGTTTGTTTTTTCGGCTTCATCTGCCGCCATTTGCGCCAAGATTTCTTGGCGTTGATTTTTTGCTTCTTTCTGGTTTTGTTTGTAATTTAATACTTCGGTTACATCCGATACTAATTGTCCCATAGGCTATCCTTTCTTTACAGTTATTAAAGTTATACATCATATCTGCCGTGAACCGTCACAGATAATACAGTGACAGGTTTACATTCAGCACTGTGCAGCGTCCACAGCGGCGAAATAACATCTGTGGTGGTACCCAATAAGTTTACAGATACATCACCCGAATACCCGGGGCTGTCATCCGATTGAACCACATTTGGTAATACCAAGCGTTGCATATTAATCGATAATGATTTTGTATCTGTTATGCGGGCGGTAATTTTTCTGATACGTATTTTACGGGCATTGTGATGACCAATGCGTAACGGCAACCCACATGCAATACACGTAAAGTCGTGTCCCGGACCATCATGCATGACGTTGATGTCAAAGCATTCTAAATATATTGTGCCTTGACGACGGACCAACACATACGTGATGCCATCACATACGCCAACCGATAAAAATTCACCATATGTTGTATATGTACCCCATGCCGAAATACCCAATGCTGCATTTTGATTTAATACCGCCATTACACCATCAGAACGCACAACAAATAACTGGCGGGTGGCGGCGTTATATGCAATGTCAATCGGCGATGACAATAAATGCTTGGCCATTGGACATAAATCTGTGGCGTTATAGCGTTCACCAAAATCATCCAAGCATAATTCACGAATATCTGTCCCAGACCGGGATACAAATACCGTAGAGCCTTCAACCCGCTGTGGTGGCAAATAGCGATTGGTATAAGAACCAACAGACGTATGTTGGCGAATATCCAAAGAAGATGGTGTTAAAGGCCGGCTGGATATCGCCCATTCCCCATCATTCGTTAAGATTTGCAGGTTATCACTGCTGACAACAGTGCAAATGTGTTGGCGTGCATGGGATTGTAATGAAACAAATATCGCTTCATCATCCAAACCCGTTCCCGCAGAAAAATTTGTATGTCGGCCAACCTGGGACATCCATACACCACACGGCCAACCACGTGACCCCGCAAAAACCAATCTGTCTTGGTGAAATGTGATACAGCATGGCCAACCACGGCGGGTGCCAAAGGCGCCCTCTTGCCAATCAGATACGGATTCTGTCGGTAAAGAATATGTGCCATTGGTGTTGGCGATGACTTGGGTGGGACTGACATATTCTGTAATCACCCATTGCCGACCCAATAATTGCAAATAATCCGCAACACAATCCGGTGTCCAAAAGTCTGTGTTGGTCGTAAACATCGCATAGTTGTTGCCCGTAGAATGCGCCGCAACAGAAATCGTGACATCCACAGAATCATCAAAGCGAACAAATGGCATATTCACACTGAAATCCGCAGGATTACGCGAAAAACCAAACGTTTCCAAATAAAACCGATTGTTTTTATATCGCAAAATACGGGGTCTGGAATCAGGATGCACAAATATCATCGTGTCGAATCTTTGTGCGTACTGCAGATTATTTATTTCGGCAATCGTCCATGGTGAAAACAAATCTTGGAACCGAATACCATTGCGATATATATAAATATGGCCATCTTGAAGAACAACCATATATTCGCATTTGTCCGAAGCAGAAAATGGTATCAAACGACCAACTGTACGCAGCGTGTCAATTGTTTTCAACCCTGCCCTGCGTGTCAGACCACCACCCGACATCACATCCATGTTTTCCAACCGTGACAGCCCATGAATGTTATCAGATGTATAAAACTGTGGCGATACCACACCGTTCGCAAATGAATTTTGTGTTTTAATAAAATCTGTCATTGTGCAAAATCCCCTGTTAACAATCTTTAATACCGAACATCCAATAATGAAAACTTGGATATACCATCATTAATGGTTGTTGTGCCATCTATGAATTTTGCGGTTTGTAATTCTGATTCATATAATGCAACCAAC
Source organism: Alphaproteobacteria bacterium (assembly GCA_017513285.1). Lineage (GTDB taxonomy): Bacteria > Pseudomonadota > Alphaproteobacteria > Rs-D84 > Rs-D84 > Enterousia. Next base: position 12,091 of record JAFXGD010000082.1, on the reverse strand, counting down.
ATACGGAATACAGACTGATCGCCCAATAAAGGCACGCAAAATTCCATCGCCAATCGTGTGGCCGCCAATGATACAAAATAACTGGGGAACATGTCGGGACCAACACGAACAGTCGCCAAAATATCTGTGTTATCGGCATCCGATATAACTTTATTGCCCAATATGTGACCGTCCGCTTTTAAGACACGCAACACATCAGACGGAATTAAAAACGTCCCATCCGTGCTGCGTGTCAGAGTGATTTGACGTGTTGCAAATCGCCATGGATGCACGGCAATCAACGCATCAATTACAGAATCGTATAAAACCCTGGATAATTTGGCAGATGCAGTATCATCCAACAATGATTGAATTGGCTGTTCGCCCAATTTTAATAATGCCATAGAGCATAAATCTATTTTGGTAAGCATATCCCCCCCACATAGAAAAATATTAAATAAAAACCGGCATCAATATGGTGCCGGCTTGATTACGATACATATTATCCCAACGCCGCCGTTGTGACATTCAATTCTGTGATGTTTATCTTTTTAATCGCAGTGTTATCAGATGCGTTTATCATGATAATATCACCAATGTTCATTAAAGTTTTTACATCGTTAAAATACCCGTTGGCAGATACAGTTGCCAATGTGTCAGATGTGCAATAATGCCATAATGTAAATCCGTTTGCATACGCAATGACAGATAAATTTTTGTTCTGAAATGCCATGTTGATTTTCCTTTTGGTTATAAATTATGCTGATACAACATCCGAACATTTAATGCGGACAATACCGGTGTCATCAATCAAAACTGCGCCTTGGGACATGCTGTTGCTGATAAAGTGCGCAGCACGTTCACCATGCCATGAAATGTCAGTTTTAACTTCTTGACCGCATGCATGACCAATACTGGACGCATGATAAATAAAGCAATCACGATTTGTATTAGATACAGGCAGACCATTGTACAGCACCCATGTAATACCCAACCATTTGCGGGATTCAAAACCATTTACCATTGGTGCATTGCAACCAACATAATCTGCAGATGTAAATTCTTCCATCGTTAACAATGCATTCCATTGATCCACGCCAACAACTGCAAAACGACGACCATCATCGGGAACATCATTTGTATTCAAAACCGCAACAGCAGATAATATTAAATCTTTGTTTAATGCTGTGCTGTAATCACCAACCGATGCAGTCGCAGTTTTCATTGCATCAACAATCAGTTCGTCGGTCTTGCGCCCCAATGCATATGCACCGGCAGATGCAACAACACGACGTTCGTCGATATTTGTTTTCAATTCATCCAATGCATCAACCCAATCGCCGGCATAATAATCAGACAACAAACATTCAACAGGTTCGTGATTCAAATTCATAACAGGCACAATGCCATGACGTGATTTTGTGCTGGCAATGCCACGACCGACTTTCTGAAAAGTAGTAGATGCACCAACAACACCCGATTTACTGCGAACGGTGGAACGCAATTTTGTCCCCATTTGCTGATAAGCCAAATGAACATCGGCTTCAAATTGTTTCACGAAGACATTATCTATGGAAACAGACATATAAAAATCCTTTTGGTTAAAAAATGACAAAACGATGTCATGTGACATCGGTTAAATAAATCTTATTGTGCGGTTGTGCATTTAATTTGCGCCGCAAAATAAAATATATCCAGGTCCAAAACAAATGGATTATCTGATAAAAAAATCAGTTGGACTGCGTACAATATCCAACTGATAATTTTATAGAAAAATCCCCCAGAATTTGGGGGATTTAAATATAATTAATCATCAAGATAAATTATTATTTTTTCTTTGCACATGCTTTTTTTGCGCATGGTTTTTTAGCAACTGCTTTTTTTGCACATGGTTTTGCAGCAACTTTTTTTACAACAACTTTTTTTGCAGCAGGTTTTTTAGCAACTGCTTTTTTTGCAACAGGTTTTGCAGCGGCTTTTTTCACAACTGCTTTTTTTGCAACAGGTTTTGCAGCAGGTTTTTTAGCAACTGCTTTTTTTGCAACAGGTTTTGCAGCAGGTTTTTTAGCAACTGCTTTTTTTGCAACAGGTTTTGCAGCGGCTTTTTTCACAACTGCTTTTTTTGCAACAGGTTTTACAGCAGGTTTTTTAGCAACCGCTTTTTTTGCAGCAGGTTTTGCAGCAGGTTTTTTAGCAACTGCTTTTTTTGCAGCAGGTTTTACAGCAGCTTTTTTCGCTGCAGCTTTTTTTGCAGGCTTTAAAAATGAAAATGCCATTATTCTCTCCTTTAATAGTTTTGGATAGAACAAATTCGTTTTGTTCTTACTGTTTATTTTATCGAAAATACAAAACATAGTAAAGAAGAAAAGTGATTTTTTTTCTTATGAATACAATTTTTTAAATCCATTTTCTATTTTGCGAATGTATTCCGCATCTTTATCACGCCAATATTTTGGATCACGCATCATCGATCGTAATTGTGCATCCGTTAAATTTTGAACCGAATTTTTTTCTGTGCAAACATCCGGTTCCATTGATTGCATCATTTTGTACACGCTTTGAATTCCGCGGGGTGTGGCGCACAACGCATCAAATGCATCACGTGGTAAAAAACGTTCGCCAAATGCGTTAATCGCACGCAACGCATCATTCATTTTATCCGTGTCACCAAAAAAATTTTTTAATTCATTTATAGAATTTATTTCTGCATTCACAGAAAACATATCACGCAAAATTGGTGATAAAAATTCATTTGCAATATCATAAATTTTTTCAACTTGGTTACAGGTTAATCCGATATCTAAAAATCTTTCACGTAAATTTTCATCATCATATAATTCATGCGTTGGGTATTCAGATGCACTGTCGGGTACGCCAATCGCACGATTAAATTTATGACGTGCGTCTGTATCACTGTCATCGTTTGGGATTGATACCATTGTACCAATCTTTTTTTCCAATTCTAAATATGACTTCATCAATGTATCAGAATTTAATGTACCATCTGAGTTTAAAAATTTTTCTGGGATGTTATCCATTTTTTTGTCCTTTGTTTTCATTGGAACGACGTAAAAAATATATACTGCCAAACGTAAATGCCGACTGCAGCATCGTGAATAAATCTGAATCACCCACCAGATATGCACCAACCGCAGTCAATAAGCCCGTCGCAGATATAATGTATGTGCGATAGCCATTCAGCCAGCCACCACGTATTATCTTGTTCATGTTATTTTCCACTATAAATAAAACAGCATTCCGTCCACATCCGCAATATAGCCACGTGATACAGACCATTGTGGTATCACATCACCATGATGACAACGCACCGCACCATAACACATGTCGGGTAATGCGCCCGACAACATACGTTTGGCAACACGAACACACATTTGAAATCCACGTGTGGCGCAATCCGCATTCAATCGTGCGTGATGTGGTGAATCTGCAGATAAAACTGTAAAGATTTCAGAATCTGTGATTATTTCACCAACAGGTATACCAAATTTATCCGATATATTTTTTATCATCGATGTTAATGCTTCGACCAATTGCAAAGATACCGCACCCGTTTCAGCATAGACAACACGTGCAATTTGATATGCCAAACATTCGGACGTATCCGTACTGTGAATTATTTCATGTTTCATGAAATGTGCCTTTGGTTATAAAAAAAATCACGCCCAGGCGTGATAAATTAAAAAAAACCACAACGTCGTTGTGGATACTATTTGTGCTGTTTATGCCGTGTATTTTAACACATTTTTCACAAAAAGTCAAGACTTTTCTTTTTAAACACTGATTTCATCACCAAAAACCAATAAATAACGTGTGTCACGACGTAATACCAATGCGCCATTTTCATTTATGCCAACCAATGTTGCAGGTTCGCCACGATACAGAATCGGTTTGTTTATGCATGCCGCCAATTCTGTCCAACGTTGACGGACAGCACGAAAGTCCGATCGACGCCATTTATCAATGTTGCGCATCAGACGATTTAACAATTCCGTCATCGGTATTTCGGAATAGTTTTCCAATTTGGTCGTGCGATATCTGTCAACCGTGGGATTCGAATTCACATTTATACCAATGCCAACAATTACAAAATGTCCCGCATATTCAATTAATGTGCCGGCAATCTTTTTATCCGCAACCAAAATGTCGTTGGGCCATTTAATTGTGGGATGAACACCAAATGATGCAATCGTTTCTGCAATTGCCACCGCAATCGCATATGACAAACGTGCATCCCGTTCGGGGCAATCAAAAATAAAACTGACGTACAAATTGCCATGGTGCGAAACCCATTTACGACGAAAACGACCACGGCCGGCACTTTGCGCCGCCGCCAATATCGCCATTTTGTCCGTTGCACGCCCCGACGCAACCAATTCATGTGCATAGTCTTGGGTGCTGGGGATTTTATCAAAAGATTGTAATTTATAGCCTGCCAATTTTATATACCCCATTTGTGTTTATAATAAAATCGTGACCGTATGTGCGACGCAATTGATATACCGCCGTATCAACCACATGCGTTGTTGCATCGGGCGCATAGCCCAACGCAACTTTTAATTCAGATGCCGTCATGCCACCCGTTTTATGCAACAGAACAACCATTTCCGATTGCAAACGGGGCAACATGACAGGTTTACCAAATATTTCCGCCAAAATATGCCCGGCATCGGCCGCCGCCAATATCGCCGCCTTTAATTCTATGGGGGTGACAGGTTGCCGGATGTTCAATTCATCAAAATTCAAATCCGTTAAATTTGCGTCGTTTGAAACAGTGGCGCCCAAGTCCATTAAAATTTGTCGCCATATATTATCTGATGTATAAATACGTACGCCGGATAACATGTTATGTATTTTAAACCAGCAAATTTTCATTGTCCATTAAAAAACCACGGTATTATAATTTACCGTGGAGGGGCGTCGAAACACGAAACCGATTTATATCAATCGTGCGGCACACTGTCCGAATCGTCGATATATTTTGTAAAATCTTGGATTTTTGAACCTGTGGACGCCAATATCTTTGAAATACTGTTTGTGGATGGCCAACGGGGCTGGCCTTCTTTGGACCAACGCTTGCTTCTGTTAAAGGTTGTTGGGTCAAGGCCACTGCATTTTGCCAATCCCGAACAGGACATACCGTGGTCATTCGCAAAGCGTTCTATGGCACGCCAAACTTCATCATGTGTCATTTTTTCTCTCCATTTTTATCGATACTGGGCCGTTAATTTGTCGCACAGTGTATGTTGATTTTATTCCAGATTTCCGGGCAAAACAATAAGTACCATTTCCTAGTTCAACAAGACAGAAAAATTACACTAAAAAAAATTTTGACAAAACACTTGACGAATCGATTTTTGTATACTATATTCTAAATTGTCAAAGGGGATAACCCAATGACCAGATGCGAAAACATCTGTGGGGACCAGAGGTTCAGACTCCCTCCTACATTCTCTCTCCTCTGGACTCTGGGCCCCAACCAGTTAGTTTAGAGTGTCCAATTTCTTTTTCTCCTTTCCTTCCTTTCGGGACACTCGGAAATACCGCCGGCGACGGCGGTATTTTTTTCAATATGACCAATTACATAAAGTTTATGGGATTTACATCGATTTTAACACGTATGTTGGCGGGACGTTTTACTTTATCCAACCAATGCGCAACAATGGGCTGTAACGCCGCATTGCGACCGCCCGCAACCAAAAAGCGCATACGGTACCAATTACGTATCTGATATATTTGCGCCGTTATCGGCCCCATTATACGACCACCCGTTAATACAGGCGCCACAGATGCCAAATCTGCACAATATTTCTGTAAGACGGATTCTTTTTCACCTTCGACAATTACCGCAATCAATTGGCCATATGGAGGCATCTGTGCCGCACGACGCCCAGACATATCAATCGCCATAAATCCATCACGATCGCCGGCACATAATGCCGTTATCACGGGATGGTCAGGCTGATAGGTCTGTAATAAAACCCGCCCCGCCAATTCACCACGACCGGCACGACCGGCAACTTGGAATAACTGTTGAAACGTGTGTTCGGCCGCACGGAAGTCTGTCCCAAACAATCCCATGTCCGCATCCACAACACCAACCAATGTTAAATTCGGGAAATGGTGACCTTTGGCCAAAATTTGGGTGCCGATTATAATATCTATTTCGCCCCTTTCCATTTTATCAACCAATCTTTCCAATGCACCACGTGATGTGATAATATCACTGGATACCAATGCAGTGCGGGCAGTTGGAAAACGGGTGTTAACCTCTTGCTCTATCTTTTCCAATCCGACGCCGCGCATGGTGACGCCGGTGCCGCAATCGGGACATGTTTTTGGCAACGCCATTGTGCGACCACACATGTGGCACAGCAATTTTCCCGTGCGTTTGTGGTATGTCATGCCAACACTGCAATCGGGACATGTTGCCGCCCACCCGCATTTGTTACACCCAACCAATGGCGCAAACCCACGACGGTTGATAAATAACATGGCCTGATGCCCGGATGCCAGCGTTTCCGACAGCGCATCACACATAGCCGGTGATAAATACCCCGTCTGATTTTCCCAGTCAACCAAATACTGGGTCGGACGGTTTTCACGTAAATCCACAGTGGTTATGGTCGGCATTTGCGCCCCACCAAAGCGTGACGTTAATCGTAAATGCGTGTATTTGCCAGACTGTGCATTTTCCAGCGTTTCGGCCGCAGGTGTCGCAGATGCCAAAACAACCGGAAAGCCGGATATCTTGGCACGCAATATCGCCATGTCACGTGCGTGATAGTTGCCCATATCTTCTTGCTTGTACGAAGTGTCGTGTTCTTCATCAATAACAATCAAGCCCAAATCCGTCCATGGCAGAAATAATGCACTGCGTGTGCCGACAACCATACGAATTTCACCATTTAAAACACCACGCCAAATCGCACGACGACGGGCGGCGGTTAAATTACTGTGCCATACAACGGGGGGCGCACCAAAACGGGATGCAAATCGATGCATAAACTGGGCCGTCAATGCAATTTCAGGCATCATTAATAATACACATTTGCCCGCACTGTATGCACGCCACGCAGAATCAAAATAAACCTGGGTTTTGCCACTGCCCGTCACACCATCTAATAAATAGACAGAAAAACCGCCCCGCCCCACAGAATCTGCAATCGCATCGGCGGCCAATTGTTGCGCCGCATTCAAGTGGATGTCACCGGAATCATGATACGTTGCGCAAAAATCCGATTGATTTTTAACCTGGCACCCCGATGGAATCAACAAACCATTGTTTATCATTGTGCGAACAACAGATGATGTTACACCGGCAATATTTTGAATATCCAATACCGTCATGGGGTCGTTATCGTTGGCAGCAAACGCATCCAAGACAGATTGACGATTTGCCGTCATGCGTGATTTTACATCGTGATTGTACGCATATAATGTTTCAACCGGTGGTGGCAAAAATACATCGGGTACATTTATTATCAAACGCAAAACCATACCCAACGACATCAGTGTCCAATCCGACATGCGACGCAACCACTGCAAATCAACCACATTTAATTTATTATCAAAAATTTGGGTGACAGGCTTGATACGTTCGGGGGGCAGACCACTGTCCCCAATCCCCCAAACAATGCCGATACACGGACGATTCATAACGGTCACACACACAAATGTCCCAATGTCCGCCGGCGCAGTCAGACGATAATCATACCCCGAATTCGGAATATTCGATACCAAAACCTTTACAATGGTGCCTGTTGTAAACATGCCTATAAAATACTTGTTTTTTTTTATTTTTTCAATACCATTATTTCAAATTAAAGATCGAGTTATTTATGTGGAGACTGTTTTTCGAAATTTGTGATTTTTTTGTGGGTTTTATCCCAAAACGTGATGTGCGAAACAGAATCAGACGGGACAGATTGTATAATTTTCGCAAAAAAATGAATGCACTGCGTACCATTGTGCCACAGCATGAATTTAAAAATGTAAAGTTAATCAAAGGCGGATGGAATATCGGTTTTATCGTTAATAATCAGGCCGTTTATAAAATTCGTAAACACTATGACAACGGTAAAAATAATGACCGAATTATACGCGAAAAACGAATAACAGACGCATTCGCAAATGTTGTTAAAATTCAGATTCCAAAAATCGAAATCATCCATGCCGATGGATATACGTTTTATAAATATAACTTTATCCGTGGTGTAAACATGAATTTTGCCAGTGTACGAACCATCGAAAAGAATAAACATAAATGGGCGAAACAATTGGCAGAATTTATATACAGCATGCACAACAGTGACCCCACAGAAATATCAGATTTAAAATCCCCAGATGGTGATGGTTGGAATCACAACGATATTTGCAATAATGTCATCATAAACAAAAAAACCAAAGATATCGTCGGAATTATCGATTGGGAATATGCCGGATGGGGGCCAATTGCGACAGAACTGAATAACGTTGCGGTATATTCCAGCAAATTCAGAGAAGCAAAATTTAAAGATTTAGTGACGGCAGAATATGAAAAATTATTAAAAAAGCATGAAAAACACTAAATTCATCGGTTGACAATTGGATTTTTTGGGCTATATTTAACCAGACAATAATCCGGAGACCAAAAATGCAACAACAAAACACGTCCGAAATAATTGCAAATCAGTGCATTGCCGCAATCTGTGACGAAATGGCACACCAATATGGCTATTACTATATCACCGATGAAAACAGCAAACGTAAATGGTGCGAAAAACTGCAATATCATGACGATGCAAATCAGGCCGCAATTGAATGCGCACGTGTCACAGTCATGACCATTGTCGGCACAACACCAAATGCCACAAATACCGAATTTTTAAAAGTGGTATTACAAAAAGTTGCAAAATATTTGGTCAAGTACACCATGAAAAATCCGTTGTATTTTACCCCAGAAACCATTGAGGCAGATACAGATTCCGAAGAAACAAAACACGCAAAACGAAAAATTCGTCGCAAATTGGCTATGGAATATTTAATCCGTCAATTAATAACGGAAAATAAATACTTGGCCGGCATAGCAACAAACCACAACACAAAGTCACGTACAGTTCAATCACAACGTAAAAAACGCAACAATACTGTGACACAGGCCGCCAAAATACACAATGAAATTCATAATATGTTCGGTCATATGGGATTGAACCCAAAGCAGTACTGATTAACACCGTCGAAAGACGGTATTTTTATTGGTTAACTATTTATGGCTTGGATATTTTTTGATGCGTGCTATGGTGCCTGTATCACAGATAAATGCAGGAAGGAATCTGAAATATGCGCAACATGCTGATTGCATTGTTTTTCTTATATTTTATTGCGCCGGCGCATGCGGCCATGCAACCATACCAAATGCGTGGAAATAATTTACCAACTAATCCGATATAACGGCATCTGTATCCGCATCGTCACCGGTGCGGTTTATTATTATGTCCGGTGAAAATTGAGTACGAAACCATGTGCGTTGACGTTTGGCATACTGGTTGGTTTTGTTTATCCAATCAGCGATACATTCGTCGTACGTTTTGTCGCCACGGATATATGCACATAACTGGGCCGCACCAATGGCACGACGTTCGTCCCACCCAGAATCAATAACAGATTGCGCTTCGCCCAATGCGCCACCGGACAGCATTTGCGGTATCCGGATTGCAATGCGTGTGCGCAATATGTCCGTATCCGGATTTATCAGCACACGTCGTGCCATTGGCGCAACCGCACCTGTACGTGGTAAATTCTGAAATTCAATTAAATGGCGGCCGGTTTGTAAAAACACCTCTAACGCACGGGAAACACGTTGCGGATCGGTTGCCGTAAATTCCGGTGGCAACAAAGCACGGGCCGCCCCCAAATCATCAGACACCATTTGACGGGCACGGGTGCGATTTTCATCAGATACATCCGGCATGGGCGACATACCATTTATCAGCGCATTTATATAATATCCCGTCCCGCCCACAAAAATGACAGGACGGCCACCGGATACAGCCGCATTATATTCCGCACGGGCCAATTCCAAATATTCAGATACAGAAATCTGGGATTCCAATGGCAATATGGAAAACAATCGATATGGAACACCATCCAATTCATCTGTGACGTCACGGCCCGCAAAGGGGGACGCAGATATATTTTCAATGCCACGATATATTTGAACACTGTCGCAATTAATTATGACACCATTGATGGCATGCGCCAAACGATGGGCAAAATTAGATTTGCCCGATGCAGTTGGCCCCGCAATGATATATGATTTCTGTGTCATTTGTGTGTAATTATACCTGTTGTGATGCGGTTGTAAATAAAATATTGTAAATTTTGAAATTGTGGTGCTATGATACGCATGTCCAATTTATAAATAAACGAAAGGAATATATACTATGTCAAAAATAAGAGTTGCAATTAATGGTTTCGGTCGCATTGGTCGATTGGTTTTGCGTGCGGCATTGGAATCCAAACGTGATGATATTGAATTTGTTGCCGTTAATGATTTGGCACCGGCCGAACAAAACGCATACTTGTTAAAGTATGATTCTGTGCATGGAAATCTGCCAATGGATGTTCAATTGGATGGCGAATATATTGTTGTTGGCAATCAGCGCATTAAATGCTTGGCGGAACGTGACCCATCTAAATTGCCATGGCGTGATATGGATATAGATATCGTTATGGAATGCACAGGTATCTTTACCGCCGCAGATAAAGCACGTGTCCATATCGATGCAGGCGCAAAACGTGTGTTGGTATCTGCACCTTCGACGGGCGCAGATAAAACGATCGTATTCGGCGTTAATCAAGACACTTTGACAGATAACGACATCATCGTATCCAATGCGTCATGCACAACAAACTGCTTGGCACCGGTGGTCAAAGTGTTAAATGATAAATTTGGTATCGTGTCCGGTTGGATGACAACCGTTCATGCATACACGGGCGACCAACAATTATTGGATAAAAACCACAAAGATTTCCGTCGTGCACGGGCGGCAAACCTGTCCATGATTCCAACCAGTACCGGCGCCGCCAAAGCAATCGGTTTGGTATTGCCCGAATTGGCCGGCAAATTGGACGGAATGGCAATCCGTGTACCAACACCGGATGTATCCGTTGTAGAATTAGTGGTAAATTTGGAAAACAACGCAACCGTCGATGCCATAAACGATGCGATGCGTGCGGCACAGTCGGCGACATTTGGATATAACGATTTGCCATTGGTATCCATTGACTTTACACACGATGCACACAGTTCCATATTTGATGCCGGTCAAACAAAAGTATTGGGCGACAAATTGGTACACGTGACCGCATGGTATGATAACGAATGGGGTTTTTCAAACCGCATGTGCGATACAGCCGTCGCAATGGGCAAATTGATTAAATAATCAAATAAAATCCCCCAGAATATGGGGGATTTTTATTTAATTACAAAATTATAAAAAAAGTACTTGCATTTATTCCACAGACAGTATAATATGTACAACGCTTTAGGGGTTGTAGCTCAGCTGGTTAGAGCGTCTGCCTGTCACGCAGAAGGTCGCGGGTTCGAGCCCCGTCAATCCCGCCAGTATTTACCGCAGTTTCCTGCGGTTTTTCTTTTGTTTGTTTTATGGCAAATTTCCGCCTGCGCCCAAGGCTGCGGCGAGACACTCAATTTTCAACGCTTGCTGCGCTGCGCTTGAAAAAAAGTTGTGTGCATGCCGGGGGTTGGTTGTCCGCCTGCGCCCAAGGCTGCGGCGAGACACTCAATTTTTCAACGCTTGCTGCGCTGCGCTTGAAAACAAGTTGTGTGCATGCTGGGGGTTGGTTGTCCGCCTGCGCCCAGGGCTGCGGCGAGACACTCAATTTTTCAACGCTTGCTGCGCTGCGCTTGAAAAAAAAGTTGTGTGCATGCTTGGGGTTGGTTGTCCGCCTGCGCCCAAGGCTACGGCGAGACACTCAATTTTTCAACGCTTGCTGCGCTGCGCTTGAAAAATTGGTGGTGCGGGTAAGGAGAGTCGAACTCCTATGGGTTGCCCCGCTGGAACCTAAATCCAGTGCGTCTACCAATTTC
>JAFXGD010000081.1 GCA_017513285.1 Alphaproteobacteria bacterium | reverse complement strand
GGTGGTGGTAATGGTCACTCTAAGGGCCACGAACCGGTATCACGTACAGGTATTCCAGCCAAGGGATATCGTACCCGTAGCAATAAACGTACTGCTAAGATGATTATTCGCAGCAGACATTTGGCGAAAAAGAAATAATAATAAATAAACGGAGTAAATGATGTCTCGTTCAGTATGGAAAGGTCCTTATGTTCATCCTTCTGTTTTAAAGAAAGTAGCGAAGGCAAATGAAAATGATGACCGTAAACCAATTAAGACTTGGTCACGTAGCAGCACAATCGTGCCATCTATGGTTGGATTGACATTTGAAGTTCATAATGGTAACAAATTTATCCCTGTGTTAATCGTGGAAGATATGATTGGTCACAAATTGGGTGAATTTGCACCAACACGTACTTTTAAAGGTCACGCCGCAAATAAAAAAGCCGCAGCAGGCAAGAAATAATATAGGGTGGTAAGTTATGACAGCAAGATATGGAATAAAAGAAAATCAAGTACGCGCATTCAATAAAATGATTCGCGTTAGCCATCAAAAGCTGAACCTGGTTTGCGATTTGGTTCGTGGTTTGCCAGTTGATCGTGCAGTTGATGTCTTGAAATTTTCGAAAAAACGTGTTGCAGGTGAAGTGCTGAAAACTTTATTGTCTGCGGCTGCGAATGCAGAACACAACAAAAAGTTGCCGGTTGATACTTTGTTCGTCAAAGAAATTTGGTGTGGCAAAGCATTGACTATGAAGCGCATTATGGCCGGCCCACGTGGCAGTGCACGTCCAATTCTGAAACCTTTTTCAAATTTGACAATCGTTTTGGAATCTGGTGTGGCGCCATCTAAGAAAAAAACAACAAAAAAAGAAGCAACAAAGTAAGGTAGTCGTGGTGGGCGGTATGGAATGAAAATTCCTGAATAAAGTTGAAAGACTTCAAGAACGCCCCCACTAAATTTTAAGGAAAAAGAAATGGGACAGAAAGTATCACCAATTTCATTGCGCGAATTTATTAACAAGATTACTGATTCTCGCTGGATTGCAGGGAAGAAGGATTATGCAGCATTCGTTGCAGAAGACGTTAAAATTCGTAAATTTATCGAAAAGAAATTAAAGAGAGCCGGTTTGGCCAAAGTTGTTATTGAACGCTTTGCCAAAAAGGTTGTCGTGACGATTCATACCAGCAGACCTGGTATGATTATTGGTAAGAACGGTGCAGATATCGAAACATTGCGTAATGATATCAAAAAATTGGTCAAAAATGATCAAGTTGTCGTAAATATTTACGAAGTTCGCCGTCCAGACCTGAATGCGCAATTGGTTGCGCAAAATATCGCACAACAAATCGAAGGTCGTGTATCCTTTAAACGTGCGATGAAAAAAGCAGTGCAAAATGCACAAAAGGCAGGCGCCCAAGGTATCAAAGTTATGTGCAGTGGACGTTTGAATGGTGCCGAAATCGCACGCAGCGAACAAATCCGCGAAGGTCGTATCCCATTGCATACTTTGCGTGCAGATATTGACTATGCGTCAATTCAAGCCAAAACAACATATGGTGTTATCGGTGTTAAAGTTTGGATTTACACAGGTGACGTTGTGAATAAAGAAAAATTGGCTTCTGAAATGGCAAGACCTGCAGAATATGCCGGCAGCAGCGAAAGAAAGCACAAATAATAATTGAACAATTATTAAATTGAAGGATTTGTATTATGTTAATGCCAAAGAAAACAAAATTTCGCAAACAACATAAAGGCCGTATTCACGGCGTTGCGAAAGGTGGCAGCGAATTAGCATTCGGTTCTTTTGGATTGAAAGCAATGTCACCAGAACGTGTTACAGCACGTCAAATCGAGGCCGCACGTCGTGCAATCACACGTCATATGCGTCGTATGGGTAAATTGTGGATTCGTGTATTCCCAGATGTTCCTGTTACTAAAAAACCTGCGGAAGTTCGTATGGGTAAAGGTAAGGGTGCTGTTGAATACTGGATTTGCCGTGTAAAACCGGGCCGTATTATGTTCGAATTGGATGGTGTTAAACCAGAAATTGCATATGAAGCCTTTGCGTTGGCGGCGGCTAAATTGCCGGTTAAAACAAAAGTTGTTGAACGTAAAGTTAACTAATTAAACTGCAATCCCGGGGGAATATCCCCGGGGGCAGCAAAAAAAGGTAGCTGAAAATGGCAGAAAAGAAAGTTGAAACAGAATTGACGATGGAAGCATTGGAAAGCAAATTGGTCGATTTGAAAAAAGAACAAATGGAACAACGCTTTCAACATGCAGCAGGTCAGATGCCAAAAACACATGTTATGCGTCAGACCCGTCGTGAAATTGCGCGCGTAAAGACAAAACTGAATGCGGCAAAAAAATAAACAAAATTGCTGATTTTTGTTGAGATTTCTAAAAAATTAGTTATTATAGGCAAGGTCAGAAAAGTAAAAACAAGAGATTGACGTGTGGTTTTTGCGCAAAAAATAACGTAAAAACTGTGGGTTAATAAACAGTATAAGGGATAGAAGCTATGCCAAGACGTATACTGCAAGGAACGGTTGTAAGTACAGCAAACGACAAAACTGTCGTTGTAGAAGTGGAACGTCGTTTCCGTCATCCGCTGTATGGTAAGTTCGTAAAGCAGAACAAAAAATATAAAGCACACGATGAAAACAATGAATTTAAAGTTGGTGAAATCGTTGCGATTGAAGAACATCGTCCAATTTCTAAGACAAAGTCTTGGGTTGTAAAGGGGCGCGTTGGTGTTTCCAAAGACGATGCGGTTGAGGTAGTTGACTAATAATCAACAGGTTCTTTGAGGTCGGTTCGGGAATATATAAGGCGACAGTCGGAACCTATAACAAAGCGGTGGGGGATTGCCCCGCCTGCAGGAAAAGGATTAAAGTTATGATTCAAAATGAAACAGTTATGACGGTTGCAGACAACAGTGGTGCGCGTAAAGCAATGTGCATCAAAGTGTTGGGTGGTTCGCATCGTCGTTATGCAACAGTGGGTGATAAAATCGTTGTTGCAATTAAAGAAGCAATTCCACGTGGTAAAGTCCAAAAGGGTACAGTGCAACGTGCAATCATCGTTCGTACAAAATTCCCTGTTAAACGTCCAGATGGATCAATCATCCGTTTCGATGATAATGCGGTTGTTTTAATCAATAAAAACAACTTTGAACCAATTGGTACACGTATCTTTGGGCCTATTGCCCGTGAAGTTCGTCGTAAATACGATGTACAGAAAATCGTGTCTTTGGCACCGGAAGTAATATAATAACAGATGGAAGGTCATACTATGAAAATCAAAAAAGGCGACGAAGTCGTAGTTATTTCGGGAAAATACAAAGGCGTCAAAGGTAAAGTGCTGGAAGCGCGCCCAACAGAAGAACGTGTTGTGGTCGAAGGTGTCAATCGTCGTAAATGGCACATCAAACCAACACAAGAACAACCAGGTCATATCATTGATCGCGAAGCACCAATTCACGTGTCAAATGTTGCAATTGTTGATCCAAAAACAAAAAAAGCATCACGTGTTGGCTTTAAAGTCGAAGGTGGTAAAAAAGTTCGCGTTGCAAAAAAATCTGGTGCTGAAATATAATAACATGTAAATTGTTGCCCGCTGTTACGGGAACACAACATTAAGGAAAAGAAAATGCAAAGCAGATTGCGTGAAATCTATGAAAAAGAAATTGTGCCGGAATTGGTAAAAGAATTCGGGTACAAAAATGCGTTGGCGGTTCCAAAACTGACCAAAATTGTTTTGAATATGGGTGTCGGCGAAGCCGTATCTGATAAAAAGAAATTAGATGCAGCTGTTGCGGACTTGATGGCGATTGCCGCACAGAAACCTGTTGTGACACGTGCCAAAAAATCTATTGCAACATATCGTTTGCGTGAAGGTCAGCCAATCGGTACCAAGGTTACATTGCGTGGTAAAAGAATGTATGATTTCTTGGACAGATTGATTACAGTGGCATTGCCACGTGTAAAGGACTTCCGTGGTCTGTCAAAATCAAAATTTGATGGTCGTGGCAATTATGCCTTTGGTATCAAAGAACATTTGATTTTCCCAGAAATTTCTGTTGATAAAATTGATGCCATCCGTGGTATGGATGTCGTTATTGCAACAACAGCAAAAACAGATGATGAAGCACGTGCATTGCTGACCAAAATCGGCTTGCCATTGGTTTTGAAATAATTAAAAAAGGTTATAAAAAATGGCGAAATTAGCGTTAATTAATAAACAAAAAAAACGTGAAGTATTGGTCGCAAAACATGCAAAAAAACGCGCAGCTTTGAAAGCGCAAATGTCTGTTAATGCGTCACCAGAAGAAAGAATCGATGCAATGAAAAAATTGGCAAAATTGCCACGTAATGCAAACCCAACACGTTTGCGTAATCGTTGCAGCGTTACCGGCCGTTCCCGTGGTTTCTCACGCTTGTTCGGTCTGTGCCGTCAACAGGTTCGTACAATGGCAAGTGAAGGTAAATTGCCAGGTGTACGTAAATCAAGTTGGTAAAAAGAACAATCCAACTGTGGACAATGCAGTTGTAGAAAACAGAATGGGATGGGTCATCCCAATATGTTAAGGAGTAAAAAAGATGTCACTATCACACCCAATCGGCGATATGGTTACACGTATTCGTAATGGTCAGAATGCAGGTAAAGAAACAATCGTCGTTCCAAACAGCAAATTGCGTCAGGCAGTTTTGGCTGTATTAAAAGAAGAAGGTTTTATTACCGATTTCCGTATTGAAGCAATCGATGAACATCGTTCAAATTTGGTTGTTGAATTGAAGTATGTTGGCGGAAACGGTGCAATCCAAGAAATTTCTGTTGTTTCCAAGCCAGGACGCCGTGTGTATTCGGGCAGTGCAAAAATGCCAAAGGTTTTGAACGGTTTGGGTATAGCAGTTGTGTCTACACCAAATGGCGTTATGACGGATCACAAAGCCCGCTTGATGAATGTCGGTGGCGAAGTATTGTGCAAAGTTATCTAATATAGTGAGGATTAAGTTATGTCACGTGCAGGAAAATATCCAGTTAAATTAAGTGAAGGCGTATCTGTCGCGATTGCTGACAACGCTTTGGTGGTAAAAGGCCCAAAAGGTGAATTGAAATTGCCATTGGATACAAAAAATGCTGCTTTGGTTGATATCGTTATCGAAGAAGGCCAGGTTGTCATTAATCCAAAAGATGCAGAAGAAAAAGCCTCTCGTACTATGTGGGGAACAATGGCACGCAATATACGCAATGCAGTAGAAGGCGTATCAAAAGGCTTTGCGAAACCTATGTATATGAAGGGCGTGGGTTATAAAGCATCTGTCAAAGGTAATCAGTTGGTTTTGGTTGCGGGTTATTCGCATGATGTAATCATGGACATCCCAGCGGGCTTGACCGTTGAAATGGGCGCAACACCAACAGAATTTACAGTTAAAGGTATGGATAAATGTTTGGTTGGCCAGTTTGCGGACAAAATTCATAAAGTTCGTAAGGCAGATCCATACAAGGGTAAAGGTATCTTCTATACAGGCGAAAGAATCCGCCGCAAAGAAGGTAAGAAGAAATAATAATTAACTTTGATTCCCGCTGTTACGGGGATCGTAAAAAAGGAAAAAGAAAATGTTGAAACATTTATCTACTGATGAAAGACGTACACTGGCAAACCGTGGTGCGTTGAAAAGAAAAAATCCAGGCAAAATTCGCCTGTCTGTGTTCCGTTCTGGTCGTCATATCGAAATCCAGGCAATTGATGACACAAAAGGTCATACTGTGTGTGCTGCTTCTTCAAAAGAAAAAGCATTTGCAGGAAAAGGCTGGAATGTTGCCGGTGCAGAAATGGTTGGTAAAGCATTTGCAGAACGTGTTGTAGCAGCAAATATTGCCGATAAATGTTATTTTGATCGTGGTGGTTATCGCTATCATGGTCGTGTAAAAGCGCTGTGTGAAGCAATTCGCGCAGGTGGCGTAAGAATCTAATAATATTGAATAAGACGGAGTATTATAATGGCACGTTTTGATGATAAAAAATTACAGACAGACAATTTGGTAGATAAGTTGGTTTCTATCAACCGTGTGTCTAAGACTGTAAAAGGTGGCCGCAATATGTCGTTTTCGGCATTGGTAGTGGTCGGTGATAAAGCAGGTCGTGTTGGCTTTGGTAAAGGTAAAGCATTGGAAGTTCAAGCGGCTGTTCAGAAGGCAACAAAAGCAGCAAAAGCAAAAATGATGCGCGTTCCATTGAAAGAAGGTCGTACATTGCATCATGACAGTGCAGCAAAATACGGCGCCAGCAAATTGGTTGTTCGCAGTGCTGTCCCAGGTACAGGTATCATCGCCGGTGGTGCTTTGCGTGCGGTTTTTGAATGTTTGGGCGTTCAGGACGTTGTTGTTAAATCACAAGGTTCAAATAATCCAAACAATATGATTCGTGCAGCGTTCTTGGCGTTCAATAAAATGAACTCTCCAAAAACAGTGGCCGCACGTCGTGGCAAAACAGTTGCAGAAATTGTTGCAGGCCGTGATGGTAAAAAATTAGAAGTTGCAACAGAAGATAAATAATCTGGGCAAAGATAAGAATACGGAGTTTGAATTATGGCAAAAATAATTGTAAAACAAGTTAAAAGTACTATCGCACGTCCAGAAGCACAGGTCAAAATTGTGAAAGCATTGGGCTTGGGGCGTATCGGTAAAACCAAAGAAATCGAAGATACACCATCTGTACGTGGTATGATCGCCAAGGTTTCTCATTTGGTTGAAGTGGTTGCTTAAATAAATTAAACCGAGTACGAAAATATTACTTGTTTTCGTGCGACAAAGAACTACATAGTAGTTACAGGACAAAAAGGAAAAAGAAATGAAATTAAATGCACTGATGGATAATTTTGGCGCACGTCAAAATGCAACACGTGTTGGTCGTGGTATTGGTTCGGGATCTGGTAAAACAGCAGGTCGTGGTCACAAAGGTCAAAAAGCACGCAGTGGTTCACGTAAACAGGCAACTTTCCAAGGTGGACAGATGCCAATTTTGCGCCGTTTCCCAAAATTTGGGTTTAATAATCCATTTGCCAAGGAATATGTGACAATCAACTTGGGCGATATTGAAAAATTTATCGCAGCAGGTAAAATTGATGCATCCAAGGAAATTACAGCAGATTCTTTGTTTGCTGCAAAAATCATCAATCGCAAATTGGATGGCTTGAAAGTCTTGGCCAAAGGCGAAATTAAATCCGCAGTTAATGTTGTTGCAGACAAATGGTCAAAAGCAGCAGAAGCAGCGATTGTAAAAGCCGGTGGTTCTATTAAAAACAACTAAGTTTTATAACAGGGGCATAGGTGTTGTTACTCTTATGCCCTGTAACGTTTGAAAAAGATTTTGCTCATGAAATTCTTGAAAGACTTTTTTGGTAACCTTAGTGATTTGCAGAAACGTATTCTGTTCACTTTGGGGGCATTGATTGTTTATCGTATTGGATCATTTATTCCATTGCCGGGTGTTAATGCGTCGGCTGTGTTGCATTTGTTCCAAGGCGATAATGGTATGATGGGAATGTTTGATATGTTCAGTGGTGGTTCCCTGTCACGTATGTCTGTGTTGGCGTTGAACATATTCCCGTACATTTCTGCATCTATCGTATTACAATTGTTAACTGCGACCAGCAAGTCTTTGGGTGAATTGCGTAAAGAAGGCGAATCGGGCCGTGTAAAGATTAACCAATATACACGCTATTTGGCGGTGTTGTTGGCGGTGGTTCAAGGTTGGGCCGTTGTACGTGGATTGGAAGCAATGGCGCCGGTCAACGGTGTTTCCGCAGTTGTTAATCCGGGATTCGCATTTGAAATGTCGGCGATTATTGCGTTGGTGGGTGGTACTGTATTTGTCATGTGGTTGGCAGAACAGATTACCGCACGTGGTGTCGGGCAGGGTGCATCTTTGTTAATCTTTGCAGGTATTATTGCCGAAGTTCCAGGGGGTATCGCACAGTTGGTATCTTTGGGGTCGGTTGGTCAGATTTCGCCTGCGATGATTGCATTGGTTGTCGCATTTGTTGTAGGTATTGTGGCCTTGATTGCGTTCTTTGAACAGGCGCAGCGTCGTATCCAGATTTTGTATCCACGTCAAGTTATGGCAAATGGGGTTGTAAATACGAATGCATCATATTTGCCAATCAAAATCAATATGTCGGGTGTTATGGGGCCGGTGTTCGCATCATCTATTATGATGTTGCCTGCATTTATTCAACGTTTTGTTCAAAGTGATAATTTGACAGTTCAAACAATTATGGGATTCTTTACATACGGTACATGGTCTTATATTATCTTGTTCACGGTTTTGATTGCATTCTTTGCGTATTTTCAAACAGCGGTTATCTTTAATTCAGAAGAAACCAGCAATAATTTGAAAAATGCAGGTGGGTATGTTCCAGGTGTCAGACCAGGCGAACAAACCGTTTCTTATTTGGATAATGTGGTATCACGTACAACGGCAATTGGTGTTGCATATCTGATTGTGGTTTGTGTGTTGCCAATTATTTTGAATACGCATGTTGGTATGCCTTTGATGATTGGCGGTACCAGTGTTTTGATCGTTGCAGGTGTTGTTTTGGATACGATGAATCAGGTTCAATCTTACTTGGTCGCAAAGCAATACAGTGGCGTTATCAAAAAAGCACAAAAGAGAGGACGTTTCCGTGGATAATACGGATGCGTTAAGTATATAGAATTTGACTTTTGCCGGATTTTGTATAAAATTATTCGGCAAAGTAAAATGGCCCATTGTGCATTGTGTATGGTGGGTTTGGGTATCGGGGGGTCAGGTGGACTTGACATCCCGCAGTTAAATAAAAAGGAAAAAGAAAAATGGCACGTATAGCAGGTGTTAACATTCCGACCGAAAAACGTATCGAAATTGCGTTGCAGTATATTCATGGTATTGGGCCAGCAAAATCGGCACAAATCTGTGAAGCGTTGAAGTTGAAAGACGGTTTGCGCGCAAAAGATTTGACGGACGAAGATGTTATCAAAATTTCTAAATATATTGAAGAAAACTTTAAAGTAGAAGGTGACGTTCGTCGTGAAGTCACTATGAATATTAAACGTTTGCAGGATTTAAAAGCATATCGTGGTATTCGTCATCGTAACCGCTTGCCGGTTCGTGGTCAACGTACCCAAACAAATGCACGTACACGTAAAGGTAAACGTGTAGTGGTTGCCGGTTCTGCAACAAAGGGTAAGTAAATTTAATCTAGCGCAGCATCTATGCGCGTTGGGCTTTGGTCATGTAGCGTTTGTACACTCCCGTCGCCCAACACACATATCTGCAACGCTATCTTAAATTTAAGAATAAGGTAGAGATTAACACGATAGTTAATTGAAGACATCGAAAAAGGTTAAAAAAATGGCAGTTACAAAAGCTAAAAAGAAAGTTGTAAAAAAAGTATCGCATGGCATTGCACATGTTGTTGCGACGAATAACAATACACGTATCACAATTACAGACCAGTCGGGTGCTGTGTTAACATGGGCAACCGCAGGTGCAAATAATTTTAAGGGCGCAAAAAAGTCCACACCATATGCTGCAACAATCGTTGCCGATGCAGTTGGTAAAAAAGTCGCCGAAATGGGTATGAAGACAGTTGATGTTTTAATGCGTGGTATTGGTCAAGGTCGTGAATCTGCTGTACGTGGATTGGCAAACGCCGGTCTGATTGTGCAGTCCATTACCGATACGACACGTATCCCACATAATGGGTGTAGACCAAAGAAAGTACGTCGCGTCTAAATAAATTAAATCTAATAATTTATCTAAAGCGGATTGGGGGTGTCTCATGTAGCGTTATGTACACTACGACACCCCCAATCCGTTTATCTAAATCATTATCTTTAATTTATTCCACCGCAAGGGGCCATGGTGTATGGCTCATGTAACTTCTGTACACTACGCCGGTGTTTTTACTTTTATCTAAATCATTATCTTTAATTTATTCCGTTGTGTATTATCAAAGTATTTGAATTTTTATTCCGATTATCATATAATAACCGGTGAATCCAAAGGGATTTGGTTTCGGGGCCGTAAGAAAGCCCGCAAAAAAGGTAATGTTGCGAATCGCTGCATTATATCCGCGACAATATAGGCGCGCAGTTGCGCCGTTTATATTGTTTAAACCCCGTCGCATATGGTCGGGGGGCTGTCAGTTATAAAACAGGGTTTCCCAAAGGCTGGCGGGGTCGTTTACTTTTTTGCGATTTTCTTAACCCACCCGACCACCAAATTTCTTTGGTGGCATATTTTTTAGAAAAATCAACAAAAAATAGGATTTATTTTCGGTTGATTATTCGGAATAATATGCTATGAATATATACATCTGTTCAGACGGATAAGCAAAAAGAAAGGAGATTTCATGTCGAATACAAAACATTTGGCAGACTTGGTGAAAGTTTGCAGTATTTTGCCGGCGTTGGCAATTATGCCCGCAATGGCAGAGGTTGTAGAAAAAACGGCATCTGTGGCAGAGCCGGTTGACTATGTTACCAATACAAAGACAGATGAATTGGGACGCGATAGCTATCAGAAGGGGTTGATTCGTGTATTAAATTTGACGGCGGGTTCTTTTTCGCATGACTTGGATACGAATGTTATGGTTGTTGCACCAGATGATGCGGGTAAGATTACGGCGGATGCTTTGTTTTCGGGTATTCAAAATCAGCCAGCAGAGGATATTGCACCGGTGGTCAATGTAGAAGGTGATAACAATACTGTCTTGACATTGACGTCCGATGAAGAGGGGACTTATCCATTGGTTTCGCGTTTTGCAAAATTAAACATTGGTACAGAAAGTCAATCGTTGGGTGAGGTTAATTTAAAACATACAAATGGTGGCGCGGCGATATATATTACAGATGCCGTGACAGATAACAACAAGACCGGACAAGGACATGTGGGTAATCAAGAATTAAATATTTATGCCAATAAAGTGTCTATTGAAACGGCGGGAACTGCAATTACCGGTAATGAAGGTAAGTTAAATTTGGTCGCAAACGAAACCTTGGATATCGTTGGTGATATTAATGGTTACAACGATGTTTATGGTGGCAAGGCACACATGACCATTGATATAAATCAGAATGATGGCAATGTGGCCAAGACAACAATCCGTGGCAATATTGGCGCCGCGCAAGGATCTGCTGTCAATATTGGATTAAAGGGGACGGGATCGTCAATTACAGGGGATGTGTTGGTTAGTGCCAATGGTGAGATATTGCCGGGTGGTGGAATTAACTTGGCATTCGGTGATGAAGGTACGATAAACGGTAATATTACCGCCAAGGATAAAGGTGTCGTTGAAATCACAGCCAAAGATGATTTTGAAATCAATGGTAATGTATATGCTGTGACCGAGGGGTCATCGGTTGATATTAATGCCAATGAAATAGAAGTCGAATCCAAAACAGATGGTGTTTTGGCCAGTGATAAAGCAATCATCAATATTGGTACCAATGGCGCCAAAGAAATTGAAATTGCTGCAATCACAGACGGTCGTGGCGCACGTGCAGACAATGGCGCAGTTCTGAATATCGGCAGTGTTGATACGGAAAGTGTTGAAATTTCTGCAAATGATAATTATGGCGTTATGGCGTTGTATTTGAATTCCAAAGTTAATATCGATGGAAAATATATCAATATTGCCAATAATGCATCGGGTAAAGGTGCAATTCATGCCGGTGTAAATGTAATTAGCCCCGATCATGACTATAGCACGTCGGCAACCGTCAATATAGAAGGCGACAATATTGTAATTACAAATGATGCCACAGATGGTACAGCGGTTGCGGCAATGAGCCAGGGCGTTGTTAACATTATTGGTAATACAACCATCAAAGCAGATAAAGCAATCGTGGCACGTGGTGAAGCCCAGGTCAATATCAATAAACAGGGCGATAAAGTCGTTAAAATGTTGGGAAATATTGACTTTAACTATGATAAAGCGACATCAGGGTCCAAGGTCGATGCTTATGTTGATGTGACTTTGGCGGGTACAGATTCATTCTGGACCGGGAATACGGTTGCATCATATGGTTCAGGCAAGGCGCCGGACGAATCGTATTTAAAGGTCAGTTCATCTAAATTGACAATGAAAAATGGTGCGGTTTGGAATGCAACAAAAGTTGTTGATTCTGAAGGTACGGATGAAGGTTCTGCGTATGCGGCTCTGAATGATTTGATTATCGATAATGGTACGGTAAATATCCAAGATACAACACGTGGTATCTTTGTTGATCGTATCGTTGCAAATGATGCGACATTTACAGGTGGCAAATTGAATGTTAACGAAAGTATCCAAATCAATTCGGGGCTTACAACATTCAGTGGTAATGTATTTGGTGGCGAAGGTGCGACTTTGACATTGGCCAGTGGTGCAGAAATGGATATCGGTACATCAAAGGTTGAATTTGAAAACCTGAAGATTGATGGTACGGTTATCGCATCGGTTACAAATGGTCGTCCATATGGTCGCTTGTATGGTACAATCGATGCGGGTGAAGATGCGTTGTTAAAACTGAACGTCGGTTCGGTTGGTACGTATAAAATCTTTGATACAGAAACGGAAATGCAAATCGATGCAGGTTTGGCATACGTCGTTACGAACAAAGGTTTAGATGGCATTGTCGTTGAAACAAAAGCAATTGAAGATTTGGCGACAGATGCAGGTATTTCAATGCAGGCTGCAGGTGCGGTTGCAGGTTTGACCCAGGTTCAAGATCCAACGTTAAAGAATGTGTCATTGGCACTGCAAGAAGCGTTGAATTCGGGTGATACAACGATGGTGGAACGTGAAACCAGAAAGTTGAATCCGACAGATAAACCTGTTGTCCAAGCGGCAGCATCGTCTGTTCAGAATCAGGTTCTGGCATTAACATCTGGACGTATGTCGGCACCAGCCCCAGTTATTGGGCGTGCCGGTGGTGATGCGGGAACACAAGAAAATGGTTTCTGGATGCAAGGATTGTTTAACAAATCAAAGTTTGCGGATCAATTCCATGGTTATACACGTGGGGTCGCATTGGGTGCAGATACTTTGATTGATGACACATGGACAATCGGTGGTGGTTTGGCGATCAATAACTCTGACGTCCATGCCGATGGTGTGCATACAGATATCGACAGCAAGACTGTATTCCTGTATGGTCAATATAAGCCAACCCAATGGTTCATAAACGCAACAGCAACATATACAATGAGTGAATATACAGACAACAAGACAATTGCAGGTGCTGTATGGAATGAAACGTATGATGTTGATTCTTATGGTGCGCAAGTTATGACAGGTTATGATTTTGCAACCGGTATCACAACCGAAGTTGGTGCGCGTTACCTGCATATTGCCCAGGATGCAAATGGTTTTGCCAAAGCACTGGATACAGATTTCTTGTCCGGTGTTGCAGGTGTGAAATATGCCTTTGCAATCGAAAATGATTGGGCAATCCAATTGCGTCCAGAATTGCGTGCTGCAATGACGTATGATTTCATCAGTGATGATGCCGCCGCAACGGTTGTCTTGCCAGGTGTTGCATCATACAAGGTGGATTCCGAACGTTTAAGCCGCATGGGTGGCGAATTCGGTATCGGATTGACCGCAACATACAAAGGTGTTGATTTGTCACTGATGTATGATTTAGATTTGCACGAAGATTATACTTCACAAACGGGTATGATTAAATTACGTGCAACCTTCTAAATAAATTAAATCTAATAATTTATCTACGGGCGGTCCCGACAACTCATGTACGTTTGTGTACACTACGTTGTCGGGACCGTTCCGTATCTAAATCATTATCTTTAATTTATTCCCACCGCAAGGGGGTGGGGTGGCTCATGTAACTTCTGTACACTACGCCGGTGTTTTCACTTTTATCTAAATCATTATCTTTAATTTATTCCCACCGCAAGGGGGTGGGGGGGTACGGCTCATGTAGCGTTATGTACACTACGACACCCCCAATCCGTTTATCTAAATCATTATCTTTAATTTATTCCGTTACCGGGGAATTATTGGATTTGGTTTAAGTCTGTGATAACTGTGACGCCGATTGATTCCCATTGCGGTATCAGTGTTTCTAAATCCATAATGTTGGTTGCAGACAGATACAGGGCGGGTTTTAATCCGTTTTCTTTGGCAATATGGCATGCAACGGCAACGGGTGATTGGCGTACTTTGCCGGTTGCAAACCAATTTTCATTGTCGGTGACCCAAAAGTCTTGGTCGCTGTGTGTGGCGATTACGTGTGTATCCGTGATAATCAAATCCCCAGATTCCGAAAATGCTGTGCCAATTGATGTCAGGCGTTGTTTTAAATCTTCGTTATTAAAACTGTGGTGCGGACCGTTGGTGTCACTGGGCAAAGTTGGGGTGTGATTTATTGGGGCGGGGGTGTCGGGTTCGTCAAAATTAATTTCTGCAAAGTTGGGGACGGCACTGAATGTTGGTGCGGATATATCTATGTCAAAGTCTGTTGGAATTGGAAAGTCCGTCAAAGATTCAACAGGTGAATCCGGTACAGGTTGGGGGGCGGTGGGGTATTGGGTGGCCACCGGTTCCGGCATCGGTGATGTTTGTGGGGCGGGATGTTGTGTTTGTGGGGCGGGGGCGAACATTGGCACACGGTGTGGACGATTAATTGATGATTGTTGCGCATGATGAATATTGTCACGGGCCCGTAAAAATACGGTTTTTAATTCCAATGGCATTTCGTCGGGCAAAGGTGGTGATGCGGGTGTTTCGGGGACAGGGCTATCGGATTCATCCGATGTGGATTCTGACTCTTTTTTATTTGGTAATTTTATCTGTGGCAATGGAATTGTAAATAATGGTTGCTTGTTACGCAATATCAATGCAGTGGTCGATACGTATAACGGTATGGCCGCCAAAATCAATAAACAAAATACAAAGCCACCAAAACCACGCAGACGAATGTTGTGTACATAACGCCAATGCAGGGCAGAAAACATGTCAAAATTAAACATGAAATATAATATACACCACATAAATGCAATATAACATATGGTCCATATAATGGCATATTTATGCGATTTTAAAATTTCAAGATACTTTTTCATTTGTAATAAATATAGCCCATAAATATAATTTGTCAATGTTTTTTGTGTGTGCTTGCATTTGTAAAAAGTGTTTTTAATACAGCGTTTTTTATGATATAATATAAGGGATTATAGAGTACAGGGGGATTTTATCATGTCTGGATTTTTCAAGGTATTTGGATTATCGGCGGTGTCGGCGATTGCGGTTGTGGCGGTTTGCAATGCAGATACAGCGGTTGCGTCGGGACGTGCGGCATATCAAAATGTTCGCCCAATGGCGGGCGCAAATGCTGCGCCACGCATGCCCAGTATGCCAACCATCACCATACCTGGGACGGTTACAGATGTGACAATTAAAAATCCACAACCACAAACCCCACAGCCAGAACCCGAACCAGAGCCCGAGCCGGAACCAGAGCCGGAACCAGAACCCACGCCAGATTGTCCGGATGGTGGGGTCAAAAATTCGGATTATACAGTTGAAAATTGTATGGATGATTTAAAGGCATGTATAACGGGTGGTGCTTTGTCAGGTGGCATGACAGAATTGTATGACAAGAATATTCGTGATGATATATTTGCAAATATGGGATTGTGCAGAGTCCAGGTTGAAAAATGTATTGCGGATGTGCGTGTGAATTGTGAATACGTTTATGAAACGTCTGCGGATGTTTGGTATGACTTTAATTTGCGTCGGGTTCAGCCGGAATATTTTGATTTTGTGTTGCGGAAAACAGGATTGACCCCGTATCAGGCGGAAAATACATGTCGTCTGTTGGATAAAAATACATATGGCACAGAATTTGCCGCCGTTGATGGCGCCGTAACAGATGAATATGATAATAAAATTGGTGCATATAACGAACAGCAGAATAATTCTTTGCAAAAAGATAATCCTGTGGGGGCGTTGGTGAATGAAAATGGTGCCGTTGATGCAGAACGTGGTCATTATGCCCGATGGGATGCCAAAACGGCAACATGCTATATCCGTGTGGCGGCATATAACAAGGATAAACATATTTCAAATACTTGGTTGTTTGGTGCCGCAGGTGATGACCAACCGGCCGAAGTATGGCAACCGGCAGGTTCATCATTTAAATGTAATAAAGATTTGTTTGGATTTTCTTTGATGAATGATACACGTACGGTTGCAACCGTGGCGGTGCCGGGTGGTGCCATTGTTGGTGCGGGTGTCGGTGCCGGAATTGGTGCCGGTACGGGTGCGGAAACAGATTGTTCGGATGCTAAAACTCGCGATCGTTGGTATAAAAGAATACAAAAAAATGGGGTTGAGACGGAAGTGCAACAATTGCTTGGCGTAGAGTCGTTGACTACGTTAAATGAACAGCAATGTAAGGACTTGAAAGAGTTTAGAAAGCTGTTTGTACCGTGTCAATGTCATGCAACTGTAGTGGATAAAGAACTAACGATTACTATATCTGGTGGTGATGATGCTGTGCAGGAACTGTGGAAAAACATTAGTGAGGTTTTGAAAACTGATGCTGACAAATGTGAGGCGGTATGTGCAGTGTTACAGAATGCGCCAGCAAAAAATGGGGTTGGTGATGTCGGATTGGGGGCCGGGGTTGGTGCGGCAGTTGGTGCCGGGGCCGGTGGTATCGCAACCGCAATTACCGCATTGGTAGAGCATAATAATATCAATTGTCGTGTTGGTGATGGGTTATCTGTTGTGCCATTGGGCAAATCATATGAAATTGGGACTTTGCGTGATATTTATGTTAAATGGGGATTGCGTTTGCCCGAAACCGTTGTGCCAACATTGGATGTGCGCAATTGTCAGACATGGCGTAATGCATGCGCATCATTGTCCGATGCAAATCAATGTCGGGCGGCGATTGTCAATTATCGTTCACCGGATTCTGTTGCGCCAATTAATGTAAAATCGGCGTGTATGGTTGGAGACAATGGGGCGTGTCAAATGAACTATGCGGCGGCCCGGGCGCATGGCGCATGCAAGGCGACGCCATTGCCGGTTAATCCCAAATAAATAAAAATCCCCATTTTGGGGATTTTTATTTTGCAGTAAAGTATGGATTGTGTTTACGCAACCATTGTGTGGTTGTTGCCATGCCGTGTCCATGAATTATTTCTGTGTCATCAGATAGATTTAAATTGTATATATTTGCAATAGACTGCATCAGCATTTTTTCATCGCCACCCGGCAAATCATATCGGCCAACAGATTCCTGGAACAGCGTATCACCAATAATAATAACTTTTTCTTCGGGAAAATGATATGCCACGCCACCCGGGGTGTGTCCCGGCGTTTCAATTACATCCATTTTAATCCCAGGTAAAATTTCAGCAGATTGTATTTCCAACGGCGTTGGTCGTGCATTGTTAATATCAATTTTTGGCAACCCAAAGTATTCCAGCAAGTCATTCCCCCATCCGATCAGGCGAAAATCCTCCGTATGCAAGAACCATTGTACACCATACATCTGGGCCAACATTGGCGCACATGCAATGTGATCGGGATGTCCATGCGTCACATAAATTGCGCGCAACTTTAATCCCCGCATATCCAACGCGCGAACCCAATCGTCCGCATGCCCCCATGGGTCAAAGATAACGCATGCGCCCCCCACAGACACAATCACCGATTGTGTATTCTGTGGTGGCATTTGTATTAATTCAAATTTACTGTTCGCCAGTTTTTGTTGCATTTGTGCGCTTTTTTGTTGTCTTTTTGGTTGTGGCCTTTTTTGTTTTACCAAAAACAATTTCACGAATTTCGTCGCCTGTTAATGTTTCGTGTTCAAGTAATGCGTTCGCTAACTTTTCAACAGTTTTTTTGTTTTTGGTTATGTGTTTGGTTGCATCGGCGTGTGCAGTGTCCAACCAACTGCGAATTTCGGCATCAACTATTTCGGCGGTTTTTTCCGATGCATTTTCCAATGCACCACGAATGCCGAATGTGCCAACCTGGTTAATTGCCGCCAAACCAACACGTTTCGACAGCCCCGCCGTTGTTATTGAATAGCGTGCCAGACGTGTCGCCATGGCAATATCGCTTTCCGCACCGGTGGTGATTTTATCGGCGCCAAAGAAGATTTCTTCGGCACAGCGGCCCGCCAATGCAATCGACAGGTTCGCACGAACTTCGGCCAATGTCATTGATACTTTGTCATCAATCGGCAGGTGTTGAACCATGCCCAATGCACGCCCACGTGGGATAATGGTTGCTTTGTGAATTGGATCGGCAATGCCGTCGTACATTAAACTGATGAATGCGTGGCCCGCTTCGTGATATGCGGTTAATTTTATGTCTTCGGGACGCATTTTGCGAATTTTGCGTGGGCCCATTATGATTTTATCACGGGCTTCTTCAATGTCGTCAGATGTGATTTTGTCGCGCCCATTACGAACCGCATGCAAGGCCGCTTCGTTCAACAGATTTTCCAAATCTGCGCCAGAAAATCCGGTGGTGCCACGTGCGATATCTTGCAGATTAACCGAATCACCAATCTTGACACGTTTGGCATATAAATCCAATATTTCACGACGACCCGCCATGTCCGGTAATTCAATATATACCTGACGGTCAAAGCGGCCGGGACGTAACAGTGCCGCATCCAACATGTCTGCACGATTGGTCGCACCAATCACAATAATGCCGGTGTCGTTGGCAAAACCGTCCATTTCAATTAATAACTGATTCAATGTTTGTTCACGATCTTGGTCATTATATGAATGGGTTGAACGCTTTTGTCCAATGGCATCTATTTCGTCAATGAATAATATGCATGGTGCGTTGCGTTTTGCCATTTCAAAAATTTCTTTGATTTTGGCAACACCCAATCCAACAATAATGCCCGAAAAATCAGACCCAGATGCCGCAAAAAATGGAACGTCGGCTTCGCCGGCAATGGCACGGGCCAATAAAGTTTTCCCGGTGCCGGGTTGGCCAGATAACAATACACCACGGGGAACACGGGCGCCCAATGATTTGTATTTGTCTTTGTTCTTTAAAAAGTCCACGATTTCAGATAATTCTTGTTTTTCAGAATCAATGCCGGCAACGTCTTTGAAAGTTGTTTTCGGTTTGCCAGTTGCGATTTTCGTTGGGTTTTGATTAATTAAACTGCGTCCAATACCACCGGCGCCACCACGACGAAATCCACGCAGTATCCAGAAAATAAACAGCAGTGTTAATAACAGTGGCGCAAATGTCGCAATCGATTCAAACCATGATTTAGATGTGTCAATCGTGATTGTTGTCCCGGATTCAGACAGTCGGGCCAACATTTCTGGGTCGTATGTAATCGTTGCGGTGTATTTGGTGCCGTCCGATAAAGTACCGGTGGCAATTGTGTCACGAATGTTCATTGTGGTAATTTCCGGCGCACGACGCAAAATGTCCGAAAATGTTAATTCAACAGGCCGGTTATTATTTATTGTTGCCATGTTTGGCATGCCCGGTACGCCGGTGCCATTTTTGGAAAATGTGTATGCCATTAATGCCAAGAAGCCAGCACTGAAAATAATCAATGCCCATGATGCGATGTCACGTTTGCGCTTTGGCTTGTTATTAAGTGTTGTTGTGTTGCGTGCGTTTTTTAAGTCTTTTAATTTTTTCATTTTTTTTCCTGATACTTGTTTTTGCGCCTTCGGGTACAATTAAAATTTGGTCGTGCAGACGTCGCAGTGTGCAATGACCCAACGTGAATTGACAATCCGATGTTAAATTACTTAATGCGATTGTCAAAGAATTCAAGCGTGGTTGATAATTATTCCCCCCAATGCTGCGAATAATCGTGCCCAAGCACTTTAAACCAATATGGGGCGGTACGTCAAATAGAAATGATGCCGGAAATAATGCCCAATCATCGTACATCACAGATGAAACACGGGCAGAAATGTCCGCATCTAATACATCACGGGCACGGGCCAGATTTTCAATCGCCAATAGAATACGACCGTCGGAAATCCCCAATTTGTCAGATAATAAATGACGATTCTGACGGATTTTAACACGTGTATAATTATCGTCGTCGTTCATTTCGTCGTGAAAATATTTAATGTTATTTTTATCGCAATATTCAATTAATTCGGAACGAAATGTTGTCAGTAATGGACGTACAATTTTGATGCCGTCACGGTATGATGTTTGTGACATCGCCGCCAAGCCGTTAATACCACTGCCACGGGACAAGTTCATTAAAAATGTTTCGATTTGATCGTCTGCTTGGTGGGCAATCATTAATGTGTCAATGCCGTTTTCATTGCACCAATCGGTCATGAATTTATAACGCATGTTGCGGGCGGCCGCTTCCAATCCTGTGGTGGGTTTGTCACCAACCCAATGAAAAATTTTATATGGAATATTCATGCGTGTGCATAAATCAGCGATATATTTTTCTTCGATATCGGCGGCATCACGCAGGTGATGGTTGACGTGCAATGCCGTAACCGTAATGCCGGATTTTACCAACCAATGCAATAAACAGACAGAATCAACGCCGCCACTGACCGCAACTGCAACGGGATGTGTGGTAAAGGGACGGATAAAATCTGTAAACTTTTCATTCATTGTTTCGGTATTTTATGCTATAATTTTCAAAAATAAAGGAAAAATAAATGGCAGAGAGATTAAGGACTATTGCGGTATATTGCGGACATCAATTCGGTAAAAATCCAAATTTTAAACGTGATGCGGCGGCTGTTGGACGTATGTTGGCAAAAAATGGAATCCGTATGGTTTTTGGTGGCGGTGATGTGGGATTGATGGGTACGGTTGCAACGTCTGCATTAAAGTATGGGGGGCATGTAATGGGCGTGTCAACCGATGATGTTATCGCAATGCAAGAACCCGCACATGATGAAATAGATGTCCAAGTGGTCGATGGTGTCAATGAACGAAAGCAAATTATGTTTGACGAATCGGATGCGTTTATAATATTGCCCGGGGGGATTGGTACATTGAATGAATTGACCGATATTTTGACTATGCAGCAAATTGGGGAAACGAATAAGCCTTTGTTCTTTTTGAATACAGATGGTTTTTGGAATCCTTTGGCACGTTTGTTGAAACATATGCAGAAAAATGGATTTATCGTCAGAACAGATGCGTATAATATTTTCAGTGCCGAAACAGTCGCAGAATTAAAACGACAGGTTTTAAAATATTAAAATTCAAATACTTTGTCACGTGATGTGGCACCACGAATTAATTTAATGCTGCTTTTTGGGACGTCATAATGTTGGCTTAGCATTTTTATCACGTCCGCCGTTGCTTTGCCGTCGGTTGGGGCGGTTGTGGTGTGAACACGCACAATGCCATCGGGTTGAATTTCAACCCGATTGAATTTTGCACGTGGAATAACACGGACGGTTATCTTCATTGATTAAATTCCGATGCCAATTGCTTTGCGAATTCGGCACTACGTTCGCCCGCCACCAAGTGCAGGTGAAAATGAAATACACTTTGTTTTATAAATGGTGCGTTTGCGCCAGAATTTGCAACACAGTTGAATTCGCATTCTATGCCCAAATGTTCCGCCGTTTTGTTAAAGCATTCCCAAAAACCAATAATTTCATCCGGTGATGCATTTTTTGTAAAATCCAAGATGTTTTTGTATTCACCTTTTGGAATGACCAGCACGTGTTTGTCAAACATTGGATTTATGTCGTGAAATGACATTGCATAATCGTTTTCATAAACTTTGTTCGCAGGGATTTCGCCACGTATCATTTTAGCAAATACGTTGTTTTTGTCGTACATATTGATTCCTCTTGTGTTTCGGTTTTATCATAGTAAAGTATGCCCTTGAAAGCAAATATTTTTAGACTATATATGTCGTACAGGTTTATAAAGGAGTCGTTTATAATGTTCAAACCTTTACATAATTACGTTTTATTGGAAAGAATCGAAGAAGAAAATATCACCGCAGGTGGAATTATTATCCCAGATAATGCAAAAGAAAAGCCTTCACGTGGTCGTGTTGTGGCCGTGGGTGATGGTGTGTTTGCAGATGGTCAAAAAATCCCTGTGA
This sequence comes from Alphaproteobacteria bacterium, assembly GCA_017513285.1. Classification (GTDB taxonomy): domain Bacteria; phylum Pseudomonadota; class Alphaproteobacteria; order Rs-D84; family Rs-D84; genus Enterousia. Next base: position 13,656 of record JAFXGD010000081.1, on the reverse strand, counting down.
CGGTGGCGGTTGATGATGTGGTGTTGTTCTCTAAATGGGCGTCGTCCGCAAATGAAGTTAAATTAGATGGACGGGATTTTGTCTTGATTAAAGAAACAGATATTTTGGGTATTATAGAATAATAAAAAGGATGCAGATTATGGCAAAAGATATTGTTTTTGATACAGATAAATTGGCAATTGGTGTCGATAAATTGGCAAATGCTGTTAAAATTACTATGGGACCAAAGGGGCGTACCGTTGTTATCGAAAAGTCTTATGGCGCACCGGTCGCAACCAAAGATGGTGTGACGGTCGCAAAGGCTGTGTCTTTGAAAGACCCCCAGGAAAATATTGGCGCACGTATGGTACAGGAAGTGGCCAAAAAAGCCGGTGATGATGCAGGTGATGGTACAACGACTGCAACCGTGTTGGCACAAAAATTAATTCGTGAAGGACGTCGGGTCATTGCCGCAGGTATGAATCCAATGGATGTTAAACGGGGTATCGATTTGGCAACGGCGGCCGTTGTTGCGGATATTGAATCTCATTCCCGGCCGGTCAAAGACAGTGCAGAAATTGCACAGGTTGCAACCATATCTGCAAATGGCGATGCAGATATCGGTCAGAAAATCGCCGATGCAATGGCACGTGTCGGTAAAGAAGGTGTTATAACAGTTGAAGAGGCCAAAGGATTAGATACCGAAATCGATGTCGTCGAAGGTATGCAGTTTGACCAAGGGTTTATGTCGCCTTACTTTGTGACCAACAGTGAAAAAATGTTGGCAGAATTAGATGGGGCGCATGTGTTGGTGTCTGAAAAGAAAATCACTGGGTTACAGGCTTTGTTGCCTATATTGGAACCAATTGCGCAATCGGGTAAGCCTTTGTTGATTATTGCCGAAGATGTCGAATCCGAAGCGTTGGCAACGTTGGTGTTAAATCGTCTGCGTGGTGGGTTGAAAGTTTGTGCCGTCAAAGCGCCGGGCTTCGGTGACAGACGTAAAGAAATGTTGAAAGATATCGCAATCGTTACCGGTGCAACAGTTATTTCTGATGATATGGGGATGACTTTTGAAAATATTACGCCTGCTGTATTGGGGGCGGCGAAAAAAGTCGTTGTGTCCAAAGATTCAACACTGTTGGCGCATGGGGCAGGGGATAAAGATGCCATCGCTGCACGTGCCGATGAAATCCGTGTCGCAATTGCCAATACAACCAGTGATTATGACCGTGAAAAATTATCAGAACGATTGGCAAAATTGGTCGGTGGGGTCGCCGTTATCAAAGTGGGTGGCATGACCGAGGTTGAAGTAAAAGAAAAGAAAGACCGTGTTGATGATGCGTTGGCGGCAACGCGTGCGGCGGTTGCCGATGGTATCGTTGCGGGCGGTGGTGTTGCGCTGGTGCGGGCGGTCAAGGCATTGGAAAATCTGCATGGGGCAAATTCAGACCAAGATGTTGGTGTTGATATTGTTCGCCGTGCAATTGTTGCGCCATGCGCCCAAATTGCCGAAAATGCCGGTGTTTCCGGTGAAATTGTTGTGGGTAAAGTTGCCGAGGCTGCGGAATATAATTTTGGATACAATGCCCAAAGTGGTGAATACGTTGACATGATGGCGGCGGGGATTATCGATCCGGCCAAAGTTGTGAAAACGGCCATTGCTGCAGCGGCCAGTACCGCCGGTGTGATGTTGACCACCGGGGCGGTTATGACCGAAATACCCGAAGAAAAAGCATCGGCCACACCAATGCCGGGTGGTATGCCGAATGGTATGATGTAATATACGATGAACGCCCCCATGCGGGGCGTTTGATTTTTGTGCATTTTTACTTGATTTTTTTGAAAGTTTTGTTTATTATCGTGGCACGCACTTTGTGCGAATAACACAGCCGTTCTGTAAACTTTGTGTCCAAATTATGAAATTTGGGTTGCCACAGACGGTGAGGATAATAACACAAAAAAAGGATAAAATCATGGCATTGCCAACATTTACAATGAAACAGTTGATGGAAGCCGGGGTCCATTTCGGTCACCATACACGTCGCTGGAACCCATTGATGACACCATATGTTTATGGCGTAAAAGATAAAATTCATATCATCAATTTGAATAAAACTGCACCTTTGTTACATCGTTCTTTGGTCGCATTGGAAGCAATCGCCGCCGCAGGTGGTAAAGTATTGTTCGTTGCAACAAAACATCAAGCCAAAGATATCGTAAAAGATGCAGCAGAACGTTGTGGCCAATACTATGTTAATAACCGCTGGTTGGGTGGTATGTTAACAAACTGGACAACTGTTTCACAGTCTATCCGTCGTTTAAAGAAAATGGAAGCTGATATCGAAAACGCAGAAAAATTGGGTCTGACCAAAAAAGAAGTTGGTGTTATGACCAAAGAAGTTGAAAAACTGCGTGGTATTTTCGGCGGTATCTTGGAAATGCACGGTACGCCACAGGCAATGGTGGTTATCGACGTGCCACGTGAAATGAATGCGGTTCGTGAAGCCAGAAATTTGGATATTCCAACAATTGCTATTTGCGATACAAACGCAAACCCAGAAATGGTTGATTATCCTGTGCCGGGTAATGACGATGCAGCACGTGCCACACAATTGTATTGCGATTTGTTCGTAGATGCGATTTTGTCGGGTATCGAAAAACGCTTGGGCGGTGCCGCAGGTAAGAAAGTCGAATCCGATATGCGTGCAGATGCAGCAGATGAATTAGAAGATGAAATCAAAGAAAAAGAAGCAAAAATCAAATCTAAAACATCCGAAGCGCGCGCAGAACGTCGTGGTAAATTGGCCGAAAAAGCAGATAAATAATATCTGATATTTTATAAAATCGTGTGGGGGGGGAATTCCCCCACCACACATATGAAATTCTTTTAATTACGGGAGAAAAACAATGGCAGAAATTACAGCAAAATTAATTCAGGAATTGCGTGAAAAAACATCCGCAGGTATGATGGATTGTAAAAAAGCCTTGATGGAAAATGACGGTGATATCCAAGCCGCTGCCGATTGGTTGCGTCAGAAAGGTATCGTAAAGGCCGCATCCAAAGCAGGGCGTGTTGCGGCATCTGGTTTGGTGACGGTTGTAAAATGTGACAATATGGGTTGTGTTGTTGAATTGAATGCAGAAACAGATTTTGTTGCGAAAAACGAAAAATTCCAAAAGTTGGTCGCAGACGTTGCCGCAAAAGCAGTTGCAATGCAGGGTGATTTCGAAGCAACTATGAATGCAGTAAAAGATGATATCGCAGCGACTATTTCTACAATTGGTGAAAATATGAATTTGCGCCGTATCGCAAAGGTCAGTGGTGATAAAATCTTTACATATATTCACAATGCGTTGGTGCCGGGTATGGGCCAAATTGGTGTTGCGGTTGCAATCAATGGTACAGATGACAAAATCGATGAAATCGGTTCAAAAGTTGCCATGCATATTGCTGCCAGTAAACCAGAATATATGACGATTGATAATGTTGATCCGGTCGCCGTTGAACGTGAAAAGAAAGTGTTTATTGAATCCGGTGCAACTGCGGGTAAGCCAGAAAACATCGTTGAAAAAATGGTCGAAGGCCGTATTAAAAAATACTATGGCGAAAGCGTTTTAGAAGAACAGCCATTTGTTATGGATCCATCAAAAACTGTAAAAGAAGTTATTGGTGAAGCAGGTGGTAAATTGGCCGGTTTTGCATACTTTGTTTTGGGTGAAGGCATTGAAAAACGTGAAGATAACTTGGCCGATGAAGTTGCAAAAATGTTGGGTTAATTTAATCTGATATACATAAAAAAAACCGCCAATCGGCGGTTTTTTTATGATATAATTATACTTATGAAGATGCTTTTTGTATTTATTTTATTGTTGGCCGTTGTACCCAACCAAGTGTGTGGGGGTGGTTTTACAGCCGATAAACGTGTCTATGTGACAAACGAACAATGGGCGACAGAACCATATAGGTATCTGTTGGCCAAGTATGTAGAAGAAGATGGAATAGAGAAGAATAGATGCACGGCGAACATGGTATGTGGTAAAATTGTAACTGCGCGTCACTGTATTCACGATGATTGTCATAATTCGAACGAAATTCATATGTTTAAGGCATATGATGGTACTAAGTTACAGGCTAAATGCGAAAATATGGGTGATTATGTCTTGGACCAAATTGGTGCAAAAGAAGGAAAAAATGGCGATTGGGCCATTTTGGAACCGATAGATGAGCATAAACAATTCGTTGTAGATAACAGTATATGTAACTTTCCCAGCCATACGGCGGGCAGTTCTGGCCGTGTTTATGCCGCAGGGTTTGGTGGTTTGAAGATTATGAGTGATGCGGAAATAGAATCTTTGCGTCGGGCCTATGTGTATTTCTTAGAAAATCATATTGAATATGAGTCTGGACTTAAACGTATTGCTACAATATCGGCTGCAAAAAATGAAGAAGAGGGCTTATATTTGGAAGATGGTAAAAATAGCACAGCATTTATTTATGATTTGTGGTGTGACCATTATGGGTGGCCAGCAGGAACCAAGCTTAATACAGGTTGGATTTGCACGGGTACAAATTATAAGGAAATGTTTGATGGGGTGTCTGTGATGTGGCTTAGTGATGATACAGACAAAATGAAAAGCAGTAAGTGTGCCTATTCGTATAAAGATATGACATCAGATGGGTTGTATGTGGATATGGACTGTCAAATATGGGGTGGAAATTCTGGCGGAGGTGTATATTTGCCCGGCAAAAAATCTTATTTTGTTGCTATTCAGACAATGGGGCCCGGGTATATTGGTGGAAAAAATCATGCGTCTGCCGGTGCAACAACTTTTGTGGCATCGGATGTGTTTAAAAGCAAGTTAGAAGAATAAAAAAAAACCGCCAATCGGCGGTTTTTTATTTGCATACAATTACCATTGCAGTGCGCAGCACAGTATCCGCAAACATGTACCCAGGTTGCATTTCATCGACAATTGTGTTCGATTTTTTATCGGGGCATTCGATTACTTGGATTGCGTTATGAAATATTGGGTTTAATTGTTCGCCGATGGATTCGATGCGTGTAATGCCAATTTGTGCAAATGCAGATTCCATCGCACGTGCCATCGATTGAATACCGGCATCATCGGGTGCGTGCTTTAATGCGGCGTCTATTGCGTCCATAACAGGCAGTATTTTTTCCGCAACACCCATTGCCCGGTTGCGGGCACGTGATTGTGCATCCAATTCGGCACGTCTGCGTGTGTTTTCCAATTCGGCAGCAATGCGCAGGTATTTGTCATTCAATTCATTTATCTGTGCGTTTAATGCGTCGATTTGAGTATTCGTTTCGTTTGCCACGGTGTCATTTGTGACATCTGTGACAGAAACTGTTTCTATGTCCACTGATTTTTCTTCATCCATGTTTTGTCCATTTAATTATACGGGTTCATTTTATATTTAATTTACACTGGTTATTATAGGTATGAAATCATCTGGTTTCAAGGATGCCCCACCAACCAATACGCCATCAACATGTGGCACGGACATTATTTCGGCGGCATTTGAACCTTTGACCGATGCGCCATATAAAATTGGCGTACCATCCAATCCCATGTCGGACAAAGTGTTTGCAATTAATGTGTGGGCCTGTGCTATTTCGTCTGATGTTGGGGTCAGGCCTGCGCCAATTGCCCAACGTGGTTCGTATGCAATAATGATTTTGTCGGATACACCGTTTGGTATAGATTCGCGAACGCCCGATTCGATAACTGCCATTGTTTTGCCGGATTCTTTTTCATCCATGGTTTCGCCAACACATATAATGGGTGTTAAACCATTTGCCAATGCGATTTCGGCTTTCTGGCGAACTGTGTCATTGGTATCGCCGTGATATTGGCGGCATTCGCTGTGTCCGACAATGACGTATTTTGCGCCGGCATCCGCAATCATAGATGCAGAAACTTCACCGGTAAATGCGCCGTGTGAATGGGTACTGACATCTTGGGCGCCAATGGATACGTGGGATGTGCCATGTGTCAACATTGTAAAAGGTACGCATAAAATCACCGTATTTTTCGATTCGATTTTATCCAGTTCGGACATCATATCTTTTAATGTTGATGCAGAACCATTCATTTTCCAATTTCCTGCAATAATTTTCATGTATTTTTCCCTTTTTTCGTTGCTTTTATGTGATTTGTTTTGCTATGGTATCGCAAAAGGGGAACAAATGCTAGAATATTTAAGAAATGCATCAGAAAAACCAGTGGCCAAGATTTTAATTGCAGTTTTGGCTTTTTCGTTCGTTGGATGGGGTGTTGCCGAATGGATTTTTGGTGGCACGGTTGGTGATAATACATTGGTCACCGTTGGTGATACCAAGATTTCAACCAATATGTATAATGCGGCCCGGTCCCAGACTTTGGCGTCTATGTCACGTGAAGAGCAGCGTGAAATCTATGCCGACCCTGTAAATCAGCAGGCATTCACCGCCCGTGTATTACAGTCGTTGACATCGCAACAGATGATTCAAAATCGTGCCGAAGATATGGGCTTTGTCGTGACGGATAAACGAATCGCTGCTGAAATTCGTTCTTATCCGGAATTTCAGGTAAATGGCGAATTTTCAACATTTGCATTTGATACAGTACTGCAGAGTTCCGGCTATTCCGAAGCGGACTTTGCGGCCATGTTGCGTGATAATGTGTTGCGTTCTATGACCATGATGGCGCCATCGGCGGCGATATCTGTGCCGGAATTTGCGGTGCGTGCGGCGTATGATGCACGATATGGATTGCGTGAAATTGAATATGTGGCGGTACCGTATTCCGAATTCAATGTTGGTCGCCCCGATGATGAAGATTTGCGTAATTACTATGCGCAAAATCCGCAAATGGTTGCGGAAACCCGTTCCGTGTCATATGTGTTTATCCCGGCCGAAATGGCAGTGCCGGACAAATATGATGCGGGGTATGCCACGGCGATAAAGGTTGAAGATGATATCATTGCGGGTGATTCTATGTCCGATGTTGCAAAACGTCATGGGGCGAAATATGTATCTGTGCCGGCGTTTTCACGTGAATCGGGTGGCCGGGATACTGTTTTGACCGATGCGCTGATTAATAAAGTCTTTGATATGGATGCGGGGTTGGAAAGTGAAATGATTGAAACCCGTGATGGATTTTTATTTATTCGTGTTGATTCTGTAACGCCGGAACATGTTGCGGAATTCGAATCGGTAAAATCGGGGTTGGTGAATGCGTGGCAAAACGCCGAACGTAAAAAGTTGGCATATGTTCGTGCGAATGAATTGTTGGTTGATTTGAATCAGACCGACAAATTGGCGGGCGGTCGTGTTGTGACAGTGTCACGTACCGATGGCGCCCCATTAGAGGTACTGTCCGATGCATTTCGTAATTCGGTTGGTCAAAATGCCATTGTTGAAGGTGCGGATACATTTTATGTATTGCGTGTGAAGAACGCTTTGCCGGCCAAAGCCGATACCAAGCGTATGTCCAAAATTCGTTCAGAATTATCGGATGCGGCCAATAAATGGATAATTGATGATTACAATTCATTTTTGGGTCGTGAATATCCGGTAAAAGTGAACGAGAAGACGTATAATCGTTTCTTTGCAAATTAACAATCGCCCGTTTGGGCGATTTTTTTATGTTGTTTATGGTGTGTTGGGGGGCATTTGTCATTCCTGTATACGGGCCCCGCACAAACATTTGTTTGTGTGGGTGAAGTAACGGCAGGAACAGGGGCTATAAAGTTTTTTCATTTGCGCCACCTGGATCCCGTGGTTCCTACTTCACCAAGGTTTCGTAGGACGCGCAAGCAGTGGGGTGACACCACTTCGCCAAGGCTTCGTGGTGCAGGCAGGATTTATTTAATTTGCAATACCTGGGTCCCGTGGTCAAGCCACGGGATGACATTTTTGTGTAAGTAAAGGTGGGGTAAAAAAACTTTGTCATTCCTGCGCAGGCAGGAACAGGGTCTGTAAAATTTTTTTATTTGCACTACCTGGGTCCCGTGGTCAAGCCACGGGATGACAATGCTGTGGTTGATGGTTGGGGGTGAGAGTCAAGCCACGGGATGACAATGGGGGGCAGGCGGTGGAGTGAAAAAAAATCAAGGAAATAACTTTGTTTGTACAAAACATAAGTTTCACAATCCCGCCACCAAATGGCGTGCAAAATGGTAATACAAAAATCCCCCACACGGGGGGATTTTTATATGTGGGCTTATTCGGCACCGGCGGTGGCTTTAGCTGCCAATTGCTGTATTTCCGTCAATGTTAATGTTTTGTTGCCGGTACCGGTAATGCCGTAACTGGCCAACAAACTGGCATCAATCGGCGGTAGTTCAAATGTGATATCCACGCGACGACATGGTTCAAATTTTGTATTGTCTGGTATCTCTATATCCTTTGCAGTGGCATAATCAGTGGCGTCCGCACAACATTTTGGTTTAGCATAAGGGGATTTGGTTTGTTGACATGTCATGGATGCACGGACGCTAAATTCCGTTTCTGTGCTGTCTTCTGTTAATCCACTGGCACAGGTGCATTCGGTACCTGCTTTACCTGATGGGGTAATGTTCAGTGTAAGCCCCGCCTGTTGTGCTGCTGCACCCAAGAGGTCTTTTACCGCATTTGCACGTCTTTGGGACAGGTCTTTGTTGCCATTGCTGTTTTTGCCCCCTTCGGTGTCGGTATGGCCGGTTACGGTAACATTATATGACGCTTGCTTTAACGTTGTATTTAATGTGTTCAGTGCATCAATCAGTTGGCGCAGTGAATTTTTCGCCTGTTCTTTGATTATATATTTACCGGTATCAAACAATGTGCTGCCCGGGATGGACAGGGTGATGTCGGTCGGGGTTGAGAGTGGTTCATGTGATTTAATATCCACTCCAGTCAGAGAATCACCCGGGATGATGGTGGTTGGGACGAGTGGCTGTATTCGGGGGACTTCGGTTGGTTTGATGCTCATGTCTTCACATTGGCACGTCATCTTGTTAAATGTTTTATTTATGTCACGACAAAAACACTTTGGATACGTTCCTGTTGAAATTAAGCTTGGACATGATTTGCAAAAGCCGTTCAATTGGTTATCAGGCTCTTCTGTTTCGACCGGTTCTTCATCACCCTGTGACGAATCGTCGTTATTCCCCGTAGGGTCTTCTGGTTTCTCCGAATCTTCTTCAATCTCTTCCACCCTAAGCGTTCCACCCAAATCGTCTGCGACTCTTTCAAACTCTTTATAAAATTCTGCATATTTTTTGTTAATGTCATCAATTTTTTTACGGACAGATTGCAGATTTGGTGCATCTTTGTTTATCAATGTATTGCCAACAATACCCCCAACGACACCAACGCCCGCCGTCACACCACCCGCAATAATCAGGTTTTTAGACTTTTGGGTTTGTTCCGCCCATCTTTTTGCATCTTCGCCATTGGGATCCAATATCGCACGTGCCAACGATGTGAATGTGCCCGTCGCACGACCCGATGACACGTCGTCATATAACCCCGATGTCGCAGAATCCAATATAGGTTGACTTTCCAATCCCGCACGCAGACCCAATGCAGATTTGCGCATCTTTAAATCGTTTGCCAATGTGACATATTCCGCATACAGGTTTGTTAATTCCGTCGATGTCGGTAATTGTGTTGGTTCAACACTGTATTCAACATTATTGGCGCCATAGTTGCATTTGAATGTCGATACATATCCACGCATTTGTTCATATGCCGCATTATCGGCCTTTTGTTCCGCCAATCCCATGCTCAACATCATGCCACCGGCACCGGTTGCGCCCATGGATGCGCCACCCAACATTTTGTTGGCGTAGGATGTTTCATTTGCCTTGGCTTCGTTATATACGCCCTGTAATTCATCGATGCGTTCGGCGGATTGTTCTTCGGGTAATACCACTTTTGCAACGCATTCGGTGCCGGCATCGTTCGGTTCATACCCCCGGACACATTCGGTAATAATACACACGTATTTACCGTTTCTCTTGCGCCATTTTGCATATCGGACATTGTTGTTGTTGTCGGGTGTACAATCGTCAGCAGATTGGCATTTTGATGTGTCGTTTGGGTTTTGTGTGTATCCATCATAGCATGTGGCGATGCATTTATATGTGTCGTCGTCCTGTAATTCATATTTGCTTGAACGGACACCGGCGCCACGGGCGCAGTTGGTTGTGGCGACGCATTGCATACCGGACAAGTCGTTGTATACATCTTCCATATTTTGTACATATTCTGTTGCGTTGTCAATGCCGGTAAACAGAGCGCTGTTGGGGCATATGTCTTGCCCTGTCTTTGTCGACCTTTGGGCTGATTCATCTGTGACGTGTTGGTATGTTAAAGTGGGATTTCGCTTGTTTTTGGTCATCAGAGTATAGCCATTGCTGCATTTGCATGGGAAACATTGTTTGGTACCATGTCTAAGTCCTGTAGCAATTGAGTCTGTGTTGCATTTTTGGTATCCAACTGAATTGCCCGTTATAACAACATCTTCTGATTCTTGTGATTCGATGGCTAGGGTGATGTTGCCTAAGTTTATTCTGTTATTTGTTGGGGTGTGGTCTGATAAATTTATTTCTTTCGTTTTATATCCAACATAGCTGATTTGTAATTTGGCATCGCTGGGGATATTGCTTAACGTGAAAGTGCCGTCTGTCGTGCTGGCTGTACCCTTTGTTGTTCCTGGGCGTGCTATGGCTGCGCCGACCAGGGGTGTTGCTGTATCGTTGCCGTCTTGTGGTGCCAGAATGGTACCGGTGACGGTCACGGTTGTTGGTTCGTCCGCAATGGATGGGGTGGAGACGAATGGCGCCACCATTAAAATTAATCCAAATATAAATGTTAATGTACGTTTCATGTTATGTCGTTTTTGGTTATAATGTTATCGGCAATGTTTACCGATAAAGCTGTTTGGACCCGTGTTTGCCGGGGGTGACATATCTGCATTCATGCCCACCACCGGTGTATTTGTCCCGACATCACCTGTTTTATTCCGCAGTTGATTCTATGGTGACATTGGGGGCAGATTTGCCACTGGAACCGCCACTTCCGGTTTCGGAATTGTTGTTTCCGTTGTTGGAACCGTTGTTGATCATTTCTGGGTCTTCCTCTAGCTCTTCTACTACTTCGCGTATTTCAATTTCTGGTATTGTCCCATCGCGTTTTAGTGGCTCGCCAAACTGTGCACGGAAGTTATCGTTTATTTCGTCGGATAGGTGGTCAGATACTTTCTTGTTGACACGTTTGCTAAGCTGTTCTATGCGATCCTGTTGTTTTTTCATGTATTCTTCTTCCCGTTCTTGTTGGCGACGTATATCACGGTCGGATTTTTTTCCGTCGTTTTTATCCACCCCCGTTAACGATTTTTGTTTTTTGTCGGTGTTTATTTTCTTGCAACCGCCGTTTGACTTTTCTGTGTACCCATCTTGGCATTTGCACGTATTGGTTGCTGCATCCCATGTGCCGTTATCGTTCTCACATCTTTTCTTTCTTCTTTGGTCGGCTTTGGTGCCGTCGCCATATAATTCTTCATGTTCTTGTTGGGCGTCTTTTAATTCTTTCTTGGCCGCATGGGTCGTCATCGCACGATCAATCGCACCAGATGTTACCGCACCAACACCAACACCCAAACCAGCACCCAACATCGCAGCAGAGGCAGATGCCTGTTCCCGGGTCAGACGAAACGCATTTTCCATAAATGTCGTCACGTCAACACCAAACCAATTCGGATCACATGTAAATGATGCACCCGCATATGCTTTCTTGGATGCGTATAACGTCGAATCCGATCCCGCATAGAAGTTTACCGTAAATACACAGTCCAATGATCGTTCGTCAAACATCGCACCCAATCGTTCGCACGCACCACGCATCGTGTCACGTAATTCGTACAGACGACGTTCGTCCGCCTGGACCGCACGTTCCGCATCGCCACGTAATGTGCCAAATACATTCATAACACGGGATGCCAATCCGTTGTCTGCACTGGCGCATTCGCGGGCAATTTTGTCGCACAGGGATATGGCGTGGTCGCCCGCCGTTTTGCCCAAACATTTGCCAAAATTCGCACCGCATTCCGTGATAATGCATTCGTTGTAACGGTTGCCACAATCAATCACAGATGTATAGGCCGATATCCGTTCGTTAAAGTCACGATCTGCACGAATCTCAGGCGCAATTTGGGCATATTCATGGCCGGTACAGGTTGTGTTGCGACGGCATGAATCAATCTTTTGCCCCCATATCGTGTCCGAATCACCCGCACATTTCGAAAAATCCGATCCGCACTTCTCCATCATGCATGCACGCAGTGCCGTGTCGCATGCGTTCGCACCCGCAGATATCGTAACCGTTTTGCCAACAATTTCATCCGTTGCGGATTTCGCCGCCAATAATTCACGTTGGGCACGCACTTTGTCCGCCAATGATGTACCCGTCGCATCCGCAGATGATGATAACCCCAAAAATGATGAAAAGTATGATGATTTGTTCGATATGCTGTGGGGGATGTTGCCGCCCGACGTGGGGGATTTGGCAGATGATGCGGGTTGCGATGTCGATGTCGGCGCAGATGCTGCAGATGTTGTCGCCGCCGACGATTGTGCAGCCAATACAGCGTTCGCACCAGATGTCGGACGGGGCGTGCGGGACACAACAGATGCAGATTGCGCATCAATGCACGCAATCATCCCAAACGTAAATCCCAATATACCATATGTTGCCCGGTTGTTGTGTCGCATAGTCATGTCTGTTTTCCCCGTATGTTATTTCTTTAATCAATTCGTGTGCATGCCGTGTCGTAATATTTGCATAATTGGGTCGCCATGGATTTTTCCGATTCAAATCCCGCACCACACCGATTCGGCATATTCTGGTCGCAGACAGATGCAATGCATTTGTCACGTAATGCCCCAGATGTGCAATCCGCACGCATTTGTGATATGCGGGTTTCACGTGCCGTACGATACCCAGATATCAATGCATCCAATGCCGCATTTAATGATTCCATCGTCGATGTGCGTGATGCAAGTATTTCAGAACGTATAACCGTACTGTGCGCATCGCATTTTTGTGCATCCAACAGACATGTCGATAATTCACGATCAAAATCCGCATCGTCAAAGCATTTGTCAAAGCCCGGACCACAGCGTTCGTTCGATAACATGCAATTGCGTACCGTCGCAGAACAAACAGATGCACTTTTTTCCGAATGCAAATCTGCAATCATGTCCGAAACGCCGGATAACGCATCCGCACCCGCACAGGCCGTTTCAATTAATGGGTCGTATGCATCTGCGACATCCGTGATTGTGCAGTCCGGTAATTTCTGTAAACAACGCAACGTCGCCCATGCATAGCGTTCGCCCGCATCCGTCGGGGCGGTCTTTAATTCTTTGTCAGATATGTTATATTTCGTCGATGAACCCGCCGACAGGGATTTCATTACATTTTTGGTCGGGGGGGTACCCGCCGCAGATGTGCCACAGTATTGACACCGGGCAATCGTGTTCGATGAAATGTTTATCGCACACGCAGAATCCAGACAACGTATCAAGTTTGCGTGCGAACACTGCGCCGCCGCATTCGCACCATACCCCAGCATTAATGCCGGTATTAAAATCAATGTTTGTGTTTTCATGTTCTCTCTATG
>JAFXGD010000007.1 GCA_017513285.1 Alphaproteobacteria bacterium | reverse complement strand
ATATGCGGATGCGTTTGTCGAAAAAGTGTTCGGTAATATATGTCTTGATGTTGGTCAATACGGTTTTTAATTCTGTTGCACGATTTTCGTCCGCTTTGGCACAGGTAAAGAAATGAATGCTTGCATTTGGTGCAACGCCTGTTTCGGTGCCTGCGGCGCATCCTGTGACCATGCTGGCATGAAAATGGGGATTGGTATTTTTCATTTTGTATACAGGTGCATGTACGGATTCTATACGGCCGGATATTTCGGGATGCCGAAAATCCAGTATGTGGTCAATAATCGCAATGTTTACGCCATCGCCCGTTTTGCCCGATTGACGCAGTTTGACAATTTCAGGTGTGGATTTGGATTTTGATAATATTTCTGTGGGATTAAATCCGGCTGGCAATTTATCCGGTGTGGGCCATATGACATTGTCTGTCCAACCCTTGATTCCCGATACGGCAAACGGCCCCGTTGGTTCCGACAGTAATTTGTCGGCGTGTGGGCGTAAATCCAATGCAGACAGGTCAACATAATCTAATATGTCCGTACCCAATAATAAATCGTTAAGGTCTTCGTCATCTTCGATGACTTTATATTTGCGTGGCAGGATTGTTAATTTTTTTATGCCCGCCAAAAATTGTTCTTGGAATGGTGGTGGTGGCATGTGTTATTTCCCTGTACTGATTTCTTTTAATGCCATGGGTACCAGTTTTGATACATCGGCGGTTGGGTTTTTGTTTACCAATGATTGGGCCATTTCAATGATGTCCAAACGACGATAGCCCAATGATTCAAGTGCCATTAGCAAATCGGGCAGGGCAGATGACGTACCCAATGCAGTGCCGGTGTCCGGGGTAAACAATGATGCAGATGCGCCACCGACTTTGGATTTTAATTCAACGATGATTTTTTCTGCCATTTTTTTGCCAACGCCCGGGGCGGTTGAAATGGTTTTTGCATCGCCGGTCGCAATCGCAGATATCAATGTGTCAGACTTAATAGTTCCCATGATTGCCAAAGCAACCTTTGGCCCGACACCCGACACACCGGTCAGCATGTTAAACAGGTCTTGGGATTGCAGTGTGGAAAAGCCAAACAGGCGTATGGAATCTTCACGGACAACCGTTTCAATCCATAATTCAATCGTTGATTTGTGGGTCAGGTATTCCGGCGTATAGACTTTATATCCAACACCGTGAACCAATAAAATGATAAATCCGTCTCCGATATAGTCAACTATGCCTTGCAATTTTCCAATCATTTGTTATCCTTTTGGGGTAATTTTAATCTAATTAAATAAAAAGGTCAAATATGAGTGGACACAGTAAATGGCATAATATCCAACATAAAAAAGGTGCAGCAGACGCCGCACGCAGTGGATTGTTTACAAAACTGGCACGTGAAATCACAATGGCGGCAAAGTTGGGCGATAAAAATCCGGATAATAATCCCAGATTGCGCTTGGCAATATTGACGGCCCGTAAAAATTCTATGCCGAACGATAATATTAAACGCGCAATTGAAAAAGCATCGGGGGCGAATACAGAAAATTACGAAGCAGTGCGATATGAAGGATATGGCCCGGGGGCGGTTCCCGTTATTGTTGAGGCTTTGACCGATAATCCACGTCGTACTGTGCCGGAAATTCGCAATATCTTTGGCAAAAACGGTGGCAATATGGGCGAAGAAGGTTCGGTTGTGTTTATGTTTACACGTGCCGGGCAAATTATGTATCCTGCATCCGTTGGAAAAACCGAAGACGAAATGATGGAAATTATTATGGATGCCAACGCAGATAATTTAGAAGCGTCCGAAGAAGGATTTATCATCACCACCAAACCAGAAGATTTTGTTAATGTACAAAAATACTTGTCAGATGTGTTGGGTGAACCCGAACAGGCAGAATTGACTTGGTTGCCAAATATGCCAATGGATTTAGATGATGAAGCATACGCCAAGTTAGAAAAGTTGGTTGATGCGTTGGATGCGAATGATGATGTGCAGAAAGTCTTCACTGCCGCAGCGTAAATTAAATCTAATGGCATATCTGTGAACGGTGCCGTCCCCTCATGTAACTTCTGTACACTACGGGGACGGCACTGTCCACATCTATACCATTATCTTTAATTTATTACACTGCAAGGGGTTGGGGGCTCATGTAGCGTTTGTACACTACGACACCCCCAATCCGTTTATCTATACCATTATCTTTAATTTATTCCCCTGCAAGGGGGTGGGGAAATCTCATGTAACTTCTGTACACTACGGGGACGGCACTGTCCACATCTATACCATTATCTTTAATTTTAACTAATTTATACTGATTAATTTTTTTCTGAATTAATTTTTCTGCGCAGGGTATCCCAATATTCTAAACGCTTTTTAATTTCGCGTTCGAATCCACGTTCAACAGGTTCATAAAAACGCTGGCGCCCCATCGATTCGGGAAAACAGTTTTGGCCCGAAAAACCTGTGGCGGTGTCGGGATCGTATATATATCCGGCATTGTACCCCAAATCACGCATCATTTTCGTTGGGGCGTTTAATATGTTTTTTGGTGGTGGCAAACTGCCTGTGGCACGGGCGGCGGCGTATGCAGCCTTTTGCGCACGGTAATTGCCAATGCTTTTCGGGGCGGTCCCCAGGTATATTACCAATTGGGTTAATGCCAAATCGCCTTCGGGACTGCCCAGGCGTTCGTATGCGTTCCATGCCGCAATCGCAACCTGTAATGCGTTCGGGTCGGCCAAACCAACGTCTTCAACCGCAAAGCGGGTCAGGCGGCGAAATATGTACATTGGATCTTGGCCCGATGTCATCATGCGGGCCGTCCAATACAGGGCGGCGTCGGTGTCACTGGCCCGCAGGGATTTGTGAACCGCAGATATCAAATTATAATGTTCGTCACCATGCTTGTCAGACAGGGGGGCGCGTTTCTGTACGGCGGAATCCAAGGCGTCCGGCGATAAAGGCGTTTTAAAATTTGCATTTAATAAATATTCAACCGTGTTTAATAAAAAACGGGCGTCGCCATCCGCCATTTGCGCCAAGTGTATGCGGGCAGATTCATCCAATGGTAATTTCTTGGATGTGAATTCTTCGGCACGTGACATCAGTGTCATTAAATCTTCGGTTGCCAATGCCGTCAGTACCCCAATGTGACACCGTGATAATAACGCATTGTTTAAATTAAAACTGGGGTTTTCGGTGGTCGCACCAATGAATACAACTGTGCCATCTTCCAGATATGGTAATAATGTGTCTTGCTGGGTTTTATTAAAGCGATGAATTTCGTCGATAAACAGCAATGTCCCACGCCCAATGTCACGGGTCATGCGGGCGGCATCCATTGCTTTCTTGATATCCGCAGTGCCGGAAAATACCGCAGACATAGGTACAAAGTCCATGTCAACCGAATTTGCCAATGCACGTGCAATCGTTGTTTTGCCACATCCCGGTGGCCCCCATAAAATTAAATTTGATAATTTTTGATTGTCTACCATGCGGCGTACCAAGCCGTTTTCGCCCAATAAAGTTGTTTGACCAACAATATCGTCAATTGTATTCGGACGCATCAAATCGGCAAGTGGTCGTGTCATGGTTTGGTTTCTTTTATTTGTTGATTATTTGTGTTATACTGATAATTGTATTAAATAAACCAAGGATTGGCAAGTTGGGAAATAGAAATTCTGATTTTACGTTGGCGGTTGCAAATCTGGCGGCGGCGGCAATTGCGGCAAATCCAAAACTGACCATGGCAGAGGCCGTCAAAGGCGCACGTGAAGTTCTGCGTGGTACAACCGTTACACAACAACAGATTGATGATTCGGTGCAAAGTGATAAAATTCAATGTTTAGAAGATGGAACGTGGCATGTGATGCTGCGTCGATATATTAAGCGCAGATTTAATTTAACCCCACAGCAATATCGGGATAAGTGGGGGTTGCCGGATGATTATCCATTTGTGGCACCGGCATATGCAAAAAAACGTTCAAAAATTGCAAAAAAGTCGGGATTGGGTAAAAGGTAAAAGAACAACAGAATCAAGAAATGGGTAAGATAATATGAAAGTTTATGTTGATGTGCATGATAAGCGTTGGAAAAAACATAAAATAAATTTTAAAAAAATCGTCTGTACGGCGGTTGACCCTGTATACAAGGAATCAGAGGTGTCGATTGTTTTGGTCGATGATGCAGAAATTCATGCAATTAATAAACAATATCGTGATGTTGATAAACCGACAAATGTGCTGTCTTTTGAATTGGGGGATGACGTGCTGTTGGGGGATATTTATATATCGTATGATACGGTTGTAAAAGAAGCCAAACAGGCCGGAATTTCCGTTGAAAATCACGTGGCGCATATGGTCGTGCATGGTGTTCTGCATTTGTTGGGACATGACCATATAACCGATGATGAAGCCGCAGTTATGGAAATGAAAGAAATTGCAATACTGAAAAAAATGGGGATAAAAAATCCATATGATGATGTGGTGTGTGTCGATGGTGATTGTTGCCCGGGGGCACATTTGTGGTCGTTTTTTAACAAGTTAAAAGTTCGGGAAAATTCGTGGGTGCAATATGCGCTGTACGCACTGTTTGGTGGGGTTGCGGCGTTTGGGTTCGCACCATTTTATATGTGGCCATTGACATTGTTGGGGATTGCAGGGGCGTATTGGTTGACGGTGCGCAATAATAATATTGGTGGATTTTGGCGGACGTTGCTGCGGGTGGCGCCATTTGGGGCAATGTATGCTGTGGCGATGTTTTGGTGGACGTTGCATTCGATTTATGTCGTGCCGGAAATTGCAGATAAATTTGCCATTTGGACAATACCGGGATTGGTCGGATTGGCGGTGGCGGGTGTGTTTATTTTTTCATGGCCTTTGGTCGTTGTGGGGCGGGGTGTTGTTAAATCTGCCGCCGGACGTGTGTTTTTGTTCGCTGCAACATGGACGTTGGTTTTGTGGGCGCGCGAATGGATGTTTACAGGTTTCCCGTGGAACCCAATTGCAAATATTTCTGTGCCGTATCCAGTAATTGCAAATTCAATGTCTTTGTGGGGGGCGTTGGGATTGACATTTGTTTTGGTTGGCTTAATCGCAGGTGTAACAGAATTTATCCGCAACAGACGTAATTGGGGGGCGGGGGTGTTCTTTGCGATGATAATGTGTGTTGGAATGGCGTTTGGTGCAATAAATATGTATTGGATTGGTACGGATATGGCAACCGTGACGCCCGTTGTGCGTATTGTTCAGGTCGGTGCATCACAATCACAGAAAGCAACACATAATCGGGCCCAGGCTTTGGAACGTGCCAATGGCAATATTCAGCGTTTGTTCGATTTGGCAAGCCAAGATAATATCCCGGATATTGTCATTTTCCCAGAAACAGCATATCCATTTGTTGTGTTAAAAGATGATGTTATTCCATTGGCGCAACAATTAAATCGGCCGATTATATTTGGTGCAAATACTTTCAATCGTGGTGGTGTGTTTAATTCCATGGTTATCACCGATGAAGCAGGGCAGGTTCAACATATATACAGTAAATCACACTTGGTGCCGTTTGGGGAATACAGTCCATTGGGCATTTTGCCGGCGCCTGTAAATTTAATGCCGGGAAATGGGCCGGAATTATTGTCTGTGGGTGATTTCTTGTTTGTGCCGGCCGTTTGTTATGAAGTTGTTTTTTCTGATTCTTTGTTGCCACGTGGTGTGGGACATATTCATGCGGTGGTAAATATTACAAATGATAATTGGTTTGGAAATACACCGGGAACATATCAGCATTTAGATATGGTGCGCAGGTATGCCATAGAATCGGGGTTGCCGATTATTCGTGCGAACTATTCAGGAATCAGTGCATTTGTCGGTGCAGATGGTCGAATTATCTCTGCGATTCCGGTGGGGGAATCTGGTGTGCTGGATGGATTCGTGTGGGGGGCGCATGTGACACCGTATCGTGTTATCGGATTAAATTGGTGGATGATAATAATACTGATAACCACGATTTGTGGTGTGATAATTGCAGAACGGCGTAATAAATAATCTTAATGTAATAATTGTTGCAATATCCAAACACGTACCGCCGATGACAGATTTGTGTCGGGGGTACGCGTGTTATCAATGTTTGATATAATAGATGCAACAGACACACCACGGGTTGATGCAATTTTGTGTAATACATCAATGAATTCCGGTTCCAGTGTAATACTGGTTTGATGTCCCGATAAAGATACAGATATTTTTTTCATGCGCCTTTACATCTTACCCGCCAACAGACAGTCCGCCATTGCACGATACGGATCATCGTATTTGCGTAATGGGGCCAATGTCAAGTTATCTAACATATAGCATACACCAAATGCGTCAAATGCAAACCAAAATAAATCATTGCGACCAAATACAGTTTTGCCAACCGTGCGATTCAGGGCGGTCATATCGTGGTTAACAGATACGATTGATGGGATTGGAAACTTGTTCCCACGTGATATTTCGTTTGGGCCAAAAATATAACCGTTGCCCAAGTTCATCGCACCGCAATGTTGATAAAAATTCGTCATAAACGCAGGCAACATTGCACATCGCATTTGCTGTAAAATTGTGTTTGTTATTGCAGATTGCTGAGCCGCAGCAGGGGGCGCAATTATTGCACCACGTGATTGCATAACAGATAAAAATTCATCGCATGTCATTTTATCGTCCCATTGTTACATGTCACGGCCCGCTGCCAATTGCGCCGCCATTTGGGCCAAGCGGTCTTCGGTTGCATTGCCGCCGTCACCACCATCGGCCGTGTGGGCCGGCAGATAAACCTTTTTGGTGGGATTGGGCATCCAGATTGATGTGTTCCCAAATTGCCCGGCAATAAATCGGTCCATGTTATAAGAGTGTGGAAATGTCCAACATAAAAATAAATTGTCTGTTTCCAATTTGCCACCCCATACCAATGGTGTGCGAAAACGTATCGATATGTTTTCCGGTACAGATTGTGCCGTAATCAGTCCCATAAATTCCGATTCAGAAAAATTCATAAAGGCCAGTGTGTCAACAGAATCAGTCAATGATAATAAAAATTTCTGACACAGTTCTTTGTAACGAACAAACCAATCGGGCGCAACAGGTGATGGGATAGGCTGTATTTCCACCAATGGCAGGTCGCCCATGCCCATGTCAGATATAATTTTTTCGGCCGCAGTTTCAGATAACTTCATTATAACTTCTCTATGTATTCAATAACTGTGGATATGTATGACGAGAATGCATCAAAATTCCCATTGTCGTCCGATGGTAATGGTGGGTTGCGATGTTCGTTCATGTAATCACGCAAAGCATTCGGGGTGTCAAATGTTAATATTTGGGGAACTTCGGGATTGGCGGCGTCGGGACCACTGATTACAAAACCGTTTACGGTGATTTCGATATCTTCCAGTGTGTCGGCAAACACTTGACGCAGTACGTTTAATGCCGCATCTAATATATTTGTCTTTATGCCAATGGCGCCAACCCATACCGTTTCATTGGTGCCAATCGCAAACAGTGATGTTTGCAGGCCGTTGATGTTTGGGGCTTTCTTGACGGTGAAACCCGCAGATTCAAAAATTTCACCCAAATGCATCCAATCATCCGGTTGGGCAACCGGTGCGGGTGCCGTAACAGACGGTGTGTCAATGTTGGTTGGCGCAGAACCGATGTTTGACGCAGGTGGTGCCGATGGGGGCGCAGGTCTTAATGGCAGATTTAAACGTGGTGGACGTGTCAGGTGCGTTTCGGATTCCGGGGCGGATGCCGGTGCGTTGGAATATGGTAATGCGGTCGTCTGACCCGTTTCCACAGATTGGACAGGCGGTTGTGTGGGCGTCTGTTCGGGGTGTGGTGGCGTTGTTGCCGTCGGGGCCTGTTGTGTGGATGGGGTTTGTGTTTTATTTTGTTTGTGTGGTGTTTTGTTGGTACGAATGCCGGGACGGATTAAGATATACAGACCGTACAAAAAGATAAGTACAAAACATACAATCGATATATAAAATGCCGGCTTGACAGGATTTTGTGATGCCTGCATATATGCCAAGTGTTGCCAGTGGGCGCCAGATAATATATTAAATCCAAATATCGTGTTAAACCAAAAGCATGCACCCAAAGTTATGGCAATTGTCCACAAGAAAGATAATAAAATATTGTTAATTTTATTTGTCATTATGTTTTTTATTGTATCATATTTGTGATAAAGTAGAAAGTGTTATGATGGAACAGAATGCTTTTTTTGATGAATATAAACAATATATTGCACTGTGGTGTGGGGCGCATATGGATGCCGCAGATTTGGCACGGTTGGTCGCCGATGCGGTTGATAGAAATATAGGCGCCGTATCGGTTGTGCCGGATGTTGTCGGGGTGGTGTGGCCGTGGTTGGAAAATACCACAACCAATATTATGGCACGATTTTATTTCCCAGATAAAGATATTACAGATGCCCAGATTTCCGATGTGACAGTGCGTATTAATACGGCTTTTAAGCGGGGGGCGCATGGGGCGCAGATTTTCTTGCCGATGGTGGCATTGCCGGGGTTGGTCGAAAATGTGCATGTTATTCGTGATGATTTGTTTTTTGACAAGTCTTTGGAAATCGGAATTGATATAGGTGAGGTTGGTGCCTTTGATTGGGCGGATTTATTTTCAAATCTGCGAAAAATAAATGCGTCATCGGTGTTGTTCGTTTTGACCCAAGATGCAGGTGACAAATCGGATTTTGTTGGGCGTATGTATGGTATGTTAAATGCGTGGGATAAAAATAATAAATTTGATTTGCATTTTGCGTTTGGCCCGAATTTCATGCGTATAGAGCAGACTGTCCGATTGATTGAATCAATGCGCCCGGAATTGAAAAATGGTGTAAAATTTTGGATTAATGATTAGTCAGTATTAAATACTTTGGTGCGACGGTTCCTGCTTTGTTTTTATGTTGATACCGTGTTTGTATAATGTCCATGTTCGGGATTGTTGCAGTCAGGTTTGTCGATTTTATTTGTTCCAAAATCCAATCAAAATATTCCCAGTGGTCTGTGCCAATAATAATTTCGCCATCTGGGGTCAGATATCGAGAAATCATTTTTAAAAATTCTGCGGATAACAAGCGACGCTTTTCATGGCGTGCTTTGGGCCATGGGTCGGGGTGTAATATCCAGATTTGTTCAAATTTTGAATCGGTCCCACGCAGGTAATCACGTACATCATCTGCCCAGATGCGGATGCCGGCGTATTCATCCAATACCCGATTCGTTTTTTCGTCGGTAATCGCAGACAGCAAACTGGCCACGCCGTTCATAAATGGTTCGGCACCAATGATGATTTTGCCCGGGTTATTGCGTGCCAGGTCACGTACGTGTTCGCCCGCACCAAATCCAATTTCCAATATATCGCCCGTTTCTGGGGCCAGGGTGGGTAACAGTTCGTCAATCAGTGCTTGTTGCCGGATGGATAATTTTTTGCCGTGACGGCGTCCAAATGTTCTTATTTCTTGTTTTTCCATATATTTAGTATAGAATTGGGATTTATAAAACACAAGGAATATATAGATATGATTGAATTTCCAAAACGAATCGATTGTGGTGATTTTGAACTGGTTAAACCGGTGGCCAGTTTTCAGTTAACGACAGAGTTGTTTAATATGGTCGATAAAAACCGTGTTTGTTTAGAGCCTTGGTTGGGCTGGGTCGATTATGTAAAATGTCCAGAAGATGAGTTTCGTGTTGTGCAATCTGTGGCGCAAAGTGACACTGGGAAATACTTTATTTTTGTGAAGAAACACATTCACGGTATGGTTGGGTTCGTGCAAGAACATAAATCAAAGCAAACAGTTGAAATTGGGTATTGGTTGGATAATGCGATGAATGGTCGTGGTATTATGACGCGTGCGGTTGAAAAATTGACTGGTTTAGCATTTGATGTTTGGGGCGCGAATCGTGTCGAAATTCAAGCGGCGGTGGATAATAAAAAGTCACGCGCAATTCCAGAAAGGCTGGGGTTTAATCAGGACGGGATTTTGCGTCAACGTGAAATTGTACGACCGGGTGTTGTTCAAGATATTGTAATGTATTCAAAATTAAAATCAGAATGGGAAAAAGGAAAACAAAAATGAGAACGGGTTTATCAAAAGATTTAATTGCACGTGTTTTGGGCGCGGCACCAAAATATACATTGGATGAATTAGAAGCAAAATTCCCACCACGCAATCTGCCCGATGGTGCGTTTGTTACACGTTTCGCCCCCAGCCCCACAGGTTTTATGCATATTGGTAATTTATACAGCGTCTTAATCGATTATAAATTTGCACAGCAATCAAAGGGTGTCTTTATGTTGCGTATCGAAGATACAGATACAAAGCGTGAGGTTCAAGGTGCGGTTGATGTGGTAAAAAGTGCAATGCATAATTTTGGATTTGTATATAATAATGACGAAGTATATGGCCCGTATTATCAGTCACAGCGTAAAGATATTTATCATTCTGTGGCGGCACATTTGTTGGCAACGGGACGTGCGTATCCATGCTTTCTGTCCGCAGAAGATATGGATGAAATCCGTGAAAAACAAAAGGCCGCAGGTTTCGCAACCGGTATTTATGGCGAATTCGCACGTGACAGGGATATAACCGAAGAAGAAATTATTGCATATTTGGATAAAGGTTTGGTGCCGTCAATTCGTTTGTATTCAATGGGTAATCCAGAACAAAGAATTTTTTGTAAAGATGCCGTACGTGGTTCAATCGGTTTCCCAGAAAGTAATGAAGATATTGTGTTAATCAAGTCAAATGATGGTTTGCCAACATATCATTTTGCGCATTTGTGTGATGATCACTTTATGCATACAACGCATGTTGTGCGTGGGGAAGAATGGTTGCCGTCTTTGCCATTGCATTATCAATTGTTCCGTATGATGGAATGGGTGCCGCCAATTTATATTCATACGGCGACATTGGATAAGATTGATGCCGAATCGGGTAAACAGCGTAAAATGTCAAAACGTAAAGACCCAGAGGCAAATGTTGCATTCTTTTTACAAGAGGGTTGGCCAACCGATGCAGTGATTGAATATCTGGGGAATATTTTGGCGTCGGGTTATGAAGAAGCCAAAATGAAGGGGCAGGTTAAATCATTCTGGGATTATGAAATGCGACCAAAGAAAATTCCTATGTCGGGTGCGCTGTTTGATATGAAAAAGTTGGAATGGTGGGCGAAAGAATTTATCGGTTCGTTGCCGGTGTCGGAATTGGTTGCACGTGTTGTCGCATGGGCAAATGAATATGGAACCGATACAAACAAAATGCAGGTGGCGGATGTTAAATACCTGACGGGTGTGTTGGGTATTGAACGTGATAATCCAAAGCGTGTACGTAAAGACTTTATAACTTGGTCCCAGACGTTGGAAAATGTTGCATTTTTCTGGGATGAATTGTTTGTTCCAAATGCGGAATACGAATTTAATAGTGATGCATTGCGTGAATTTTTGGCGACGTATAACGAATCGGATGATAAAGACACATGGTGGGCAAAAATTGTTGCGGTGGCCGATAAAACAGGACTGAAAAACGGCGATGTGGCAATGAATTTGCGTGTGGCGTTATCGGGTCGCACAAATACACCGGACCTGTATTCAATAATGACAGTTATGGGTGGCGAACGCGTAATTAAAAGAATAGAGGGGGCGATAAAATGACCAAGGAAAAACGTGACAGAATTCGGGCAGTGAAAAAAAATTCGCATGCGTCACAATTATTAAAGGTTCTGCGGGCAACCGGATTATTCCGTTGGGAAAAACCATCAACACACGCAGAAGAAGTTGTGAATATTTTAACGCATGGAATTGGTATTGGATTGGCAGTGGCGGCGTTGACACTGTTGACGGTGTTTGCCGGTATCAAAGGTGATGCCTGGGCGATTGTGTCGTGTGCAATCTTTGGCGTGACGATGATAACGTTGTATTTCGGTTCAACAATGTGTCATGCGACAATTGGTAAAAAGCACGAATGTTTCTTTGAAGTATGGGACAGCGTTGCAATCTATGCATTGATTGCGGGGACGTATACGCCATTTTTGCTGGTGAATTTGCGTGGTATAATTGGTTGGACGGTGTTCGGTATATTGTGGGGAATCGTATTGTTTGGATCGTATATGAAAATT
>JAFXGD010000080.1 GCA_017513285.1 Alphaproteobacteria bacterium | reverse complement strand
ACCAATGCGCCCGTCGTTCCCAATACAACCGCAGCCGTCGCATCCGATGCCAAACGGGCATAGTTAAATTTGCCATCCACCGTGCGCCATTTGGACAGACCATATGCATCTTCGATTTCGTCCAATGTTTTTGCCAAGTCAGATATGGTTTCTGTGTCGGTACCCGACCCTGTCGATAATTGAATGTCTCCATTATAAGTCATGGTTATGTTTTGGTCCAACATATCCTCTGCTCCAACCTGCACTGTTTCCGTGCGGTATCTATAAAAAACAAATTGAACTTCTGTGTTCTGCGGGACACACTCATCGAATTTGCCATAATTATCATAGTCATCACCAGGCCCCTCGGTCACTGTGAGCCTTTTTACCTTCCCATCCAACATGATTTCCAACCCTACGCCGGCAATTCCAAGTTCAGTAACACCATCCCTTACGATACCAGAGAAGCGAACCAGACCTTCTTCACATTCTGTTTCGGCATCATCGCTATCCTGTTCGGGACCGTCCCGCACATCGACGGATTCTTCCCCCGGTGCATCTGATATAACAACATCGGTGCTGCCGGTCTGTAATGTTGGCCGGCAATATCCATATCCATCTATTTTATCTTGGGGATTTAGGCATGCGACCGCAATGCATGCACACAGGACATAATCGTCACCATTATAACATACCTCCTGCCCATATGGGGTTTGTACATATATCGCCGCAGACGCCCTGCGTTCCTGTTTTTGTTCCTCACTGCAGTCATAATTAATATTGGCCCCTGCGGGGTAACAAATACCGTTGAACCGTTCGGCAAGCGTTGTTGCGTCACCCCGACAGTCGGTTGCGGTACATTTACACGGAACTTGTTCACCATTGTCTTCGCATACCTTTGACCCATGTGGGTTTTGCTGATATACAGCCATCGCAGTCAGATGCGCATTTTTTATATCCGTGCAGATGTCACCAACACGCAGCGCATCAGATTCACCGCCATTGTTTATGGGTAAACATTCACAAGGAACGATTGTACCTGAGGCAGAGTCGTAACAAATATCCCCAGACGATGCATTGGTTGTTTTTGCCCAATACCCATCTTCGCCCCAGCCACCGGGTGCATCGCACCCTTCGTCACCAATTGGCGGAATATCAGAAAGGTTGACACAACGGTTTTGATACGGCAGACGATTACCATTGCAAGATTCAGGTACACATTGACACGACACGCCAACTTCACCACACGCAACACCGTCAGACACACGGGATGCCGAAGTGTCATGATATTTGGCAGATCCGGCATTTTGAATTTCAGACGTACAATCCGCCCCAACAGTATCACCATTTGGCCGACAATAACAATCAACCGGCCCGTCTGTGTGACATTGCTTAATCCTGCCCCGGGTGACGTACCATTCGTAAGCAGTAGATTCATTGGATATTTCAGTCCATACGCCACGGATATTACCATCGGAACATGACGTACCAACCGCCAAAATTGCGGCGTCTGTGGCATGGGCGGCGCATGCCGCAAAGCATGCAATAATAATCAAAGATTGACTGAAAATACGCATTTCCCTCTTCCTTTGGATATTATATAATTATGTTAATTATACCGATATCCAACAAAGCAGGCAATACATTTTTTTAAGACAAAACTTGATTTTGCAGGTCTATTAATTTTTTACACGCCGTTTGCGCCATGTTCATCAATTCAGATAATTGTTCGGCAGAAAAAGGATGCTGTTCACCGGTTGATTGAACCTCTATAAAGCGACCATCGCCAGATACAACAAAGTTTGAATCCATTTCGGCAACACAATCTTCTTCGTAATCTAAATCCACAACCAATTCGCCATTCCACAGCCCGCATGATACCGCCGCAACATTGTCACGAATTGGATTTTCACGTATCCGACCCGATTCCATCAGCCAACGTACCGCCAATGACAATGCAACAAAGCCACCCGTTATAGACGCACAGCGGGTACCGCCGTCGCCCTGTAAAACATCGCAATCAATCGTTATTGTGTGACGTCCCAACGCATCCATGTCAACAACACTGCGTAAAGCACGGCCAATCAAGCGGGAAATTTCAACCGCACGATTGTCACGGGTCATTGCTTCATGACTTTTGCGGGTGCCATTCGCACGAGGCAACATCGAATATTCCGCCGTCACCCAACCGCCGGGTTTATTTTGAATACGCTTCCAGGTGGGCTGATTCATTTCAACCGATGCAGTACATAACACGTGCGTGCCACCCATTTTGATTAAACAAGAACCTTCGGCCCATTTGTTTATGCCCGTTTCCATTGATACGGGGCGCATTTGTTCGGTTTTTCTGAGAGATGGACGCAACATCATATATCCTTTGGTTTTTCATAGTTGAAGTTCATTATATAACCATAATTCATATTTGCAATTTTTTT
Source organism: Alphaproteobacteria bacterium (assembly GCA_017513285.1). Classification (GTDB taxonomy): domain Bacteria; phylum Pseudomonadota; class Alphaproteobacteria; order Rs-D84; family Rs-D84; genus Enterousia. Next base: position 5,994 of record JAFXGD010000080.1, on the reverse strand, counting down.
CGATTTGCTTTTTTTTATAATATCGTTATCCTATTACCCTTGAAAAAGGATTTTTATGTCAGCACAAACAAAAAGACTGATTAAAAAAGTCATTAGTTATTCGGGAATTTTCTTCTTTTTATTGGCGGCAGCAATGCTGTGGTGGCAGTTGCACGATTACAGTTTGCGTGATATCGCACATGCAATTTTGGATATACCGATGCCAAACCTGATTATTGCATGTGTGGCGTGCCTGTTGGGTTATTTGGCGCTGTCGCTGTATGATTATTTGGCGTTAAAGTATATCGGCGGACGGGTCACATGGTGGAAATGGATGTTGGCAGGAATGCTGGGGTTCGCAATCAGTAATAATGCCGGACACGCCGTCGTCAGCGGGGGCGCAATCAGATACAGATTATACACACGGTGGCGTATTCGTGGTGGCGATATATTGAAAATGCTGACTATTTCGGGTTTTACGTACTTTTTGGGTGCATCCGCAATCGTTGTTATTGGGTACTTTTTAATCCCACGTGATATATTCAATAATTCCATTGCGGTGGGAATGGGATTAAATGCACTGTTTATATTCTGTATGGTGATGTTGTTGACGTATTTTGCGATGACGCTGATGTTCTATAAAAAAAGCGTAAAAGTCGGTCAAATCAAATTCCAAATACCATCTTTTTCAATGGCGATGGCACAAACAATACTGGGGATAACAGACAGTGTTTTGGCCGGTTTGGTGCTGTACGCATGTATGATACCATTCGTCAACATTCCGTTTGGAACGTTTATCGGACTGTTCGTTATTGCACAAACAACCGGCGTATTCAGCCAAGTCCCAGGCGGTATCGGTGTGTTCGAAACTGTGTTCTTGGTCGCAATGCCCGACAGTATCGATAAAGCAAGTATATTCGGCGCAATGTTGGCATACAGAATTATTTACTATGTATTGCCATTGATTGGGGCGGGCGGACTGTTCGTCATTTACGAAAGATGGCTGCGCGCCAGAATGAAAAAATGGCTGAACGAAGCAAAAGAAATACCCAGCAAAATCAAAAACTTAACATCAGAAATAAAAATACGTAAATAAATACCTTGAAAATCGGGGTTGGGTCGTGTTAGAATGTCCCCTGTGTATAGCATGGGGTTATTATAAGTGTTTGTATTACCACTGATTTCAACAATTCGAATGGTGCTGATGTGTATCGTGGCACAATCCTTTGGCATGGGCATGGACGCCCCAGGGGGACGGATTGTTGCCATTGCATACGCCACCAAAACAAAAGGATTATTAAATGTCAAAAAAAATATATGTGGATGCAGTCCACCCAGAGGAAACCCGTGTAGTTGTGGTCGATACCGCAACAAACAGGGTGTCGGATTTTGACGTAGAAACGACAACAAAACCACAAATCAAAGGTAATATATATCTGGCCAAGGTGATACGTGTCGAACCTTCTTTACAGGCGGCATTCGTAGACTATGGCACGGGTAAAAATGGTTTTTTGCCATTCTCGGAAATACATCCGGATTACTATCAAGTATCTGTTGAACAAAAGAAAAAGTTGTTGGAATTGGCACACGCCAATATCGTTGATGACGACGATGACCCAAATGACGAAGAAGATGAAGTCGCAGAATACGATGATCACAGCGCAGGCGAAGATAATAAAGAATTCGCAAAACGTGCACGGGAATTCAAAATCCAAGATGTTATCAAGCCAAAACAAATATTGCTGATTCAAGGCGTCAAAGAAGAACGTGGTCAGAAAGGCGCATCTATGACGACATACCTGTCGTTGGCGGGACGGTTTGCAGTACTGATGCCGAATTCACGCAAAAGAAACAGTTATGGAATTTCCAAGAAAATATCCGACAAAGCAGAACGTGCCAGATTGCGTGAAATACTGCACGGATTGAAGATTCCAAAAGGAATGACCGTAGTATTGCGTACAGCCGCAATGGATGCCCAAGGCGCAGATATCGCAGCAGACTATGATTATTTGGTAAATTTGTGGAACGAAATTCGTAAAACAACTTTGGAATCGGTCGCACCGGTCACAATCCATACCGAAGATTCTTTGTTGCGCCGTGTCGTACGTGATTTCTTAAGCGATAAAGAAGACGTGTTGACCATACAAGGTGAAGAAGCATATGATGCCGCAAAGCAGTACTTTCAACAAATGTACGGACGTGCGCCACGAAAACAGTTGGTACACTATAAAGATGCCGCCGTGCCATTGATGGTCAAAGCCGGTGTCGAAAAACAGTTGGAAGGTCTGCACGGCCCATACGTTCAATTGCCATCGGGCGGTTCGTTGGTTATCAACCAAACAGAGGCAATGGTGACAATTGATGTGAACTCTTCACGTGCAATCAAAGAAAAAGATATCGAACAAACCGCATTGAACACTAATTTAGAAGCCGCAGAAGAAATCGCACTGCAATTGCGTTTGCGTGATTTGGCGGGCATTGTGGCGGTTGACTTTATCGATATGGAAGAAGAAAAAAATAATCGCAAATTGGAACTGAAAATGCGTGAAGTTATGAAACGTGACCGCGCACGTACACAGGTCGCAAAAATTAATAACTTTGGCGTTTTGATGTTGTCACGTCAAAGACTGCGCAGCAGTTTTATGGAATCATCATATGTGCCATGTCCGCACTGTATGGGGGCCGGCGTTGTGCCTTCTATCCAGACGGCTGCAATCATATTGTTCCGCCATTTGCAAGAAAAACTGTTGGCGAAAAGCGCACAGAAAATTATCATGACCGTGCCAACCGATGTGGCGGTTTACCTGTTGAACCATAAGCGTGCAGAATTGGCGGCGATGGAATCCGAATTCGAAACGGAAATCGTTATCGTCGGCGATGACAGTTTGATGAATATTGACCAATACTCAATCCAACGTGTGGCACCGGAACAAAATAAAACAGATGAACTGTTGGGCGCATTTGCACCTTCAACCGATGCAAAAAAGAAAAATGCCCAGCATGTCGATGCAAAAAAGACAACGGTATCTGCGCAAAGACGCAAACGCAAAAACCAGCCAAAGAAAAAGACTTTCTGGCAAAAGTTAATGCATTAAAAAATCCCCCGTTTGGGGGATTTTTATTTTCAATATTTTATTTTTTGGACTTGGTTTTGCGTGCGGAATCCGATTTGAATTGGATGTCACGCAATTTTTTATATTCACCATTTAATGCACATAATTCGGCATCTGTACCCTGCTCTATTATCTGGCCGTCTTTGATGACACAAATCATATCCGCATCCAATATAGTGGACAGACGGTGCGCAATAACAAACGTCGTGCGACCACGCATCAAATCCGTCAAGGCAGATTGAATTAACTTCTCGCTGTGGGTGTCCAATGCAGATGTCGCTTCGTCCAACAACAGTATCGGCGCATCTTTTAATATCGCACGGGCAATCGCAATACGTTGCCGTTGACCGCCCGATAACAATCCCCCACCTTCGCCAACCGGTGAATTATAGCCGTCCGGCAATTCGTTTATAAATTCATCCGCATTCGCCGCACGGGCCGCCGCAACAACGTCGTCATGCGATGCGTCCGGATTGCCATATTTAATGTTGTCTTCGATTGTGCCATTGAACAGAAATACAGACTGGGACACTTCGGCAATACTGCTGCGCAAGGATTTTAATGTGTATTTGCGAATGTCGGTCTTGTTAATTGTCACTTTGCCCAATTGCGGATCATAAAAACGTTCCAACAAATTGAACAGTGTCGTTTTTCCACCACCCGACGGCCCAACCAATGCACATACCGAACCCGCAGGAACAGATAAGTTAATATCACGCAATACAGGTTCGTCCGGATTATACGCAAACGATACATCATGAAATCCAACGGACAATTGTTTGGATGTCAATTCACGTGCATTCGGTGCATCGATAATGTCGGGTTTGCTGTCCAAGAAATGAAACAGAATTTCCGCCGCCAATAAACCATGCTGTAATGTGTCGCCGGTGGACGTAATGCTTTTTGCAGGCTTATACGCCGCCGTCAACGCCAACAAGAATGCCGTAAAATCACCGGTTGTGATGGCGCCACTGGCAATAAAATGACCGCCCATAATCATCGCAATACACAAACCAATAGAAATCATGAATTCCATCAATGGGGAACGCAATGCGTTGGCTTGGGTACTTTTATAAGAATTCACAATAGAATTATTTAAAACGTGGGCAAAATTCTTTTCTTCACGTTCTTCGGCGGCAAACGATTGAATTGTTTTAATGCCGTGCAATGTCTGATTCAGTTGCTGCGAAACACTGTTGGCAATGCCGAATGATTGACGGGATAATTTACGACGTTTGCGCATAATGACAACCATTGGTATCATAATCGCAGGCGCCAAAAACATTAATACAATGCACATCTGATGCGCATAATAAAACATCAACGCCAATGTCATAACCAATGTTGCAACATTTTGCACAACACGGATAACCGTACCGGTTACCAAATTCAATACGGCGGTGGCTTGGACACTGAAATAATTCAAATTTTTGCCAATCCCGTCTGCATAAACACGGGCCAAGTTCATGTGCGTAATGTGTTTATAGATTTTTTTCTGTAAATTCGCACTGGCCAGCAAGCCGCCTTTGGACATAATCAAAGATTTGGCATATGTAAATGCACCTTTGGCACCAAATGCAAATATAACCTGCAGTCCCAACCAATAAACGGCATCGATGCTTTTGTTGATAAAGGCTTTATCAACAACCTGTTGTACCAATGTGATTGTATACGCTTCGGCGCCGGCGGCCAAAATTGTAAAGATTATACCGGCGGCCAACCATTTCCAATACGGTTGTCCCACTTCACGCCATACACGACCGTACAGTGACCACCGAATACGACCGTTGGATTCGTCGCCTTTGATAAAGGACTTGATTTTGTTGGTTATTTTTTTCATAGCGTTCGCATTATAAAAAATGACTTTAATTATGTCTAGCACTTTCATTATTTCGTGTGTTTGCGGGCAAATTGTTTTTGCGATTGTATCAAACGTAAAATCGCACCCCAATCTTTGTATTGGTCGATAAAACCATGACGAGAATTCTTGAACACAACGAATTTCCACAGGTTACCATTTTTGCCTTCACGCAGGATATTGTATTTTTTACGCAGTTCGTTCGGTGGCGATTTGCGATCACGACCGCCGGCAACCAATGTAATAGGAATGCCATACTTGTCCATTATTTCGGGACAGAATCGAACACTGTCGACATCACTGTAAACAGTGGGCAGTACCGACAAATATCGGACTTGATTATTTTGGCGTGGTTCATGCGGACTGACCAACCCAATGGCAGAACGCTTTATTTCTTCGACCGACATTGGTTCTTTGGACGGCGAACGATGCGTAACAAAAAAGTTCGTGATGTATTCTATGAAACTTTTGTCCACATATGGTGCAAACATAATAGATGCAGAAAAGCGCAACTTTTTATGCTGCAGAATGCGTCTGTTATAAATTTCCAATGTGGCAGTGGCGCCGGCACTGTGCCCGATAACACACGAATATGAATATTTATGATTTTTGCATTCTGTTTCTATCCTGTCCATGCCGGTGTCTATCAGGTTTATGTATTCTTCAAATGTCTGTTGTTGGGCCAATTCTTGCGATACAGTGGGCAAAAAACGACCCCAAAACGTGTCCAAACAATAAACATCATGATTGTTAACCAATGCCCAATATGTGATTACACGCATCAAAGGTTCTGTATCGGTATTAGACGCCAAGCCCGGCACCAATATCAAACAATTCGTGGCATTTTTATCAATTGAATAGTGCGAAATATGCCCGATTGTCTTTTGTTCCGTATGCGAACAAAACTCCATACGCCATTGAATCGCCCCCTGTTTCAGGTCGTTCAATGCCGTATTCCATTCGTCGGGTATATGAATAATTTTATTGTCGTAACGCATTTTATTCCGTTTGTTTTATGAATATTATAGTACAAATACACGTATT
>JAFXGD010000079.1 GCA_017513285.1 Alphaproteobacteria bacterium | reverse complement strand
GATTTTATCGTCTGGGGCAAGAATGCGATTGTTGTGCAAAAACCACACGCATAGCCCAGGATTTCACCGATTATATGATTCATGATTTTATTCCTTTATTTTCCCACAGATTATACCACAGGCAATCACAGTTTGCATCACGCTTTTTGTGTTTTTGGGACGTGGGGCGGGATTGGGTTTGCACGCCCCGACATGACTGCGCCGGAATTGGCCGAAGAATTGGGGATAGATGCGCAAATCGGCGACTTGATTATAGTTGCAAAGCATACAACGGATTCCGGCAAGGCTATCGAACTGCATGCATACGAGATTTTGGGGTATACCGGTAAAATCCAACTGCGCATCCATGACGATATGCATTGGGTGCCAATCCTGGACCTGCCAGCGCATCCACAACTGCCGGCGGATTTGATTGTATCCAAAACACTGGCCCAAAATCTAGATTGATTTATGGGGATTTATTCATTACGATATGCGATAAGATAAAAGGAGCTTTTTATGAAGAGATTGAGTATCCTTATTGCTTTTTTTGTTTGTGTCCCGTCATTTGCGGCGGGATTAAAGCTTACTAGCTATGATGGTGAGCGGTACTCGGTTATGGATCCGGCATATGCGGGCGCGGGCCAGTTAACATCAACTTCTGATTATTATTACGATTTCTATCCTTTTGAAAAAATGCTAACTCTATCTATCACTGAATACCTTGGTGATGGTAACGGTGGCGAATATCCGGCACCATACGATAGTGTTTGTAATTATGCTGGCATCACCTTTGATAATATGTTTGATATGTTAGAGTTTGGTGATGATGCTCTACGTGCAACAGTTGCTGATTTGAAAAGTCAGTTTAATGATTATACTCTTTCCGAATTTGGTTTAACTTATGAGCAATTTGAATCAATATTGGGCAGTTGGGATAATATTTCAGAGTATGAGGACTATATCGCTGAATTTTTCTCTTCACAAAATCTTACACAAGATGTTCTGGCATTAAAATATACGTTAAGAAATATTGCAACTCAGACTCAAACAATAACGTTTAACAGAATGAAAAACTCAACAGGTCGTAATGGCGGCGACGTTATTGCAAACAGACCGTCTGTCTGGGCACAAAGTGTTTATAGTCATGCGAAGAAAACAGGCTATAATGATTTTGTAAGCGATGGTTATGGTATTGCCTTGGGGAGCGATGGTTATATAATAGATAAGCTTCTGCTGGGGGCGGGATACAGCTATAATATGGGACAAGTAAACTCAACTGTGTCAGATGGGGACCTGGAAATACATAATTTGTTTGCGTACGGCCAATATAGCTTAAATGATTTTTATATAAATGCAATTGCGGGATATATGAGTTCAGATTATAAGTTTGTTGGGGGTGAGAAGGAATTAGAGGGTAGCACTCTGTATGCCAATTTAAATGTAGGCTATAATACAGACATTTTATCGCCGGAATTTGGTTTGCGTTATGCAAATACTAGCTTTGATATTCGCGATAAATATATAAACTCCATAGATGATTCAAGTGTTATGACTGTTGTTTCTGGTTTGTATTATGAATATGAGTTAGCAGAACGAGGTTTTTCAATAAGTGCTCACGGACACATGACTTATGATGTTGTAAATTCTGCAGATGACCTTAGTTTAAGTGTTGGACATATAAATATTCATAATGAGCATGAAGATGATGTCGCACCCTTGGGGGTAGAGCTTGGGGCTGGATTGCAATTTGATGTAGGAAATGTGGTACTAGGCATTAGATATGAACTGGCAAAGCGCAGTGATTTTACGGCTCATATGGGTGTATTTAATTTGAAGTACAATTTTTGAGTGCTTCCATACAATCCTTTTTGACATCTGTTGAATTTGGGTGAGCATTGAATTGCGGGATAACAAAAGATTCTTATCGGTTGCGCAATATTTTCTGCTTGTGTAATTCCGCACGTATACGAGATTTTGGGGTATGCCGGCGAAATCCAATTGCGTGTCCATGACTATATGCACTGGGTGTCAATTCCAAACCTGCCATCCCACCCGCAACTCCCCGCGGATTTGATTGTGTCGAACTTCATTGTAAATAATAAATGAGCTTTCCTTGACAATGTCAAAAAGTCTTTTATAATAATTTGGCATAAAACAACACATTACAAAGGTTTTATGTCATGCCAGAAGTTATTTCCCAACACATATTTGAACAATTACAAAAAGACAACTTGTCTGTCTTATCGGATAAGTATTACTCGGAAAGAGTTTTAAAGTGTCTAGCAGAAAAACTTATCAATGATTCCGCAAGCAAATACATGTTATCTTTTTTAGAATATATGACGAATTATCAATTTGATGAAAATCTGGATTGGAATGTGGGCAGTATTGTTCAGCATTTTGATGTCCCTACAATTGCAGGCGGTTTAAAAACTATATCTGAAAGAAAGCGTGCATATCTATATGAATCCAAAGGTTTGGTTTGGGCAGTTGGCGAAAAGAATACCAAAGACCAAACGATTGTTGATTTCTTGTATGAAGTTTTAAATTACGCAAAAAGTTCAGAGTCTTGGTGGATGTCCGCCTTTGCATTAGAGAAATTAACTGGTAAAAGCTCTATTAACAACCTAAAGCGTAGCCTAAAAGGACGTAAAATTTGTGGCTTGGAAGATAGCTTAAAACACATTGAGGATAAAAGAAACATAATATCCATTCTACTGAATGCGACTAATATCGATATCAAGGAAAAGATTTTTCCAAGTTTAAAAAAGTATTTCTTAGAATCAAATGAAAAGAACATCTTATTGAATACAATGTGGCTTATCGGACATTTGCGTCTGTTTGATAATGACATTATTCAACAGATAAAACGCATAATAGAAACCGCAACAGATTACGAGATTATTTATACTGCATACACAGTTGCTTCAAAAGACCCAAGGGGCAGTTTTGAGGATAATTTTATCACAGGGTTAAAAAGTAAAGACCCGCTTATTCGTAAGATGTCGTTGCGTGGTCTGTCCAAGATTAATGCACGTAGAAATATCAGTATAATTGAAGATTTGTTGGATGAAGAAACAAATTTACAAGTTATAAGTGAGGCTACTGATACGCTTTCTCGTATAAAGAACGAACAAATGCGTTCAGAACGCAAGATTCTTTCTAGGTGTCGAGTAAACGAAAATGGGTTAATTGCTGATGATACCGATAAATGGTATGCCGACCCAAGTGTTTACAATATCTTCTCAGAAGCAGAGGATATAGAAAATGTTTGCTTTGATTTAGTATTAAGAAAAATTAAGAGAATGGGATTGAAAATTGTAAATCCTGTTGATTTAGCAACTGGAACAGGTAAGACATTTAGACATATTCTTAAAAGAATACCGTACGAGGGCACATTGTATGGCGTTGACTTTAGTGCAGATATGTTAGCATATTTGGACCGAATTATAAACCGACAAAAGCTGTATGTTAATGATATAAAATTGGAACAAAACTCAATTAAAGATTTTGTTTTGGATAAACCCTCGTCTTTTATAATCAGCTCTTTTGGTTTTCCATCACGCATTTTTAACAAAGAAACTTGTTTGGATGAATTGAAATCAGTTTACAGAAATTTATCTGATGATGGTATTTTTGTTACAATCGGTTGGGATGAAACGTTCAAGGACGAGCTTAATGAAATGTGGTATCGGTATATCCCAGATAGTATAGTCGCAAACTCGTTTAACGAATGGTGCGATAAACGTTCTGCAAAAATTCGCAGCCCCAGAAATTGTTGCTTAACATGGTATAAAACAAATATCAAGGTGCCTTTAATGTTTGCAAACTTAGAAGAGTCAGTAAATGTTATGGGGCATTTGTTTGGACGTGATGCAGCGAATGCAGTTATGAAAGAACACAGAACATTCTGGTGGATGAAAATGGGAATAACCCTTGATACAAAAGAATCTTTAAAACAAGCAATAGAGAAAATGGAGAGTATAAATGAAAGAGATTGAAATCTTGGTTCAGGTTTTTGCAGACGAAGCAGACGTTCTGCGTAAGTTGTCTGAATTTGAATTCATGGGCGACAAACGAACGGTTGATACGTACTATTATGACCCATTACGTCCCGAATTACAGCCGGACGGCAACGGTCGCCTGTATGCATGCTGCCGCACACGTCAAAAAGACGGGGTGAATTATATCACATATAAGAATGATCATTTTGATGGCGATACATGGCTTTATTCTGACGAGGCGGAAACAACCGTTGCAGACATGTCCACAATGTGCGAAATTATGCATGCGCTGGGACTGCGTGAATTGATAAAAATTGATAATCTGAAACGAACATATCGTGCCGGCGATTACACAATTGAATTTGAAACTGTGGCAGATCTGGGGCTGTTTTTAGAAGTGGAATACTGCACCCCTGATGACGTAGATGTGGCGCAAATAAAATCACAGATTCAATCCTTTATTGATAATTTGGGATTTGCTGTGTCACCTGAATTGAATGCCGGTAAACCAGAACTGATGCTGCGCAAGAAACAACAGGGGTGAATAATGCTGATTCTTAATATCAATGGACCGATAAATTCTGGCAAATCAACAGTATCTAAACTGTTGGTGCAAATGTTGCCACACGCAGTTTTTATAGAAGTTGATGACCTGGTATCAGATGATGAAGAGAAAAAATTAGGTTTGACCATGCAGGCCGGATGGGGCGAACGCCTGAACCGATTGGATAGAATTATTGCCAACCAAAAAAATCAACGCCAATACGAAACAATTATTTTTGCGTATCCAATGACAGAAAATTTGTATCGGCGATGGTCGGCACATATTGATAAGAACACACGTTTTATTGCAGTTACACTGGCGCCCAGTTTGCAAAAGTGTTTGACCAATCGTGGAACACGTACATTGACCGACTGGGAAATTGGGCGCATACGTGAAATGTATAACGAAAATTATCACAGGCCGATAAATTCAGATTTGATAATAAACAATGACGGACAGACCCCGCACCAGACTGCCCAACAAATTGCAGATTATATTACAAAACAAAGATAAAAGGGAATTGCATGACGCGTTATTATTGCAGTGGTTTTGATATCAATGATTGCTTTGGACATGGCTTGGGGCAGATGTTCAAATCTGAATTAGCAAACACGAACAGTATCGTTTTTATTCCTGGCGGTGTATCAAAGGTTGAAAAAGCCAAATCAAAATATGTTCCATTGTTCTTAAAGCATTTCAAAAATGTCGGGATTGATTTTCAAGACACCCACTTGATTACATCAGATTTATCATCAGACACTGCAAAACATATGATTAAAAATGCTAGTTTTATAATGCTGATGGGTGGTAATCCTTTTTCACAAAAGGAAATGTGTGCTAAATTGGGTATATTGGACGAACTGAAAAATTATAATGGCACAATACTGGGATTCAGTGCCGGTGCAATGTTGATGTCTAAATATATAATTGTCACACCATGTAGCAATGAATATCCAGACTTTCGTATCGAAGATGGTTTGAATCTGGACGATATATCTATTTATCCGCATAACAACACGTCAAGTGAAGTGTATCCTGACGAATTAATTTCCGGTGACGAAACGTACAAGAAATCTGATTTATTACAGGTCGCCAAACAATATGGTAAATTCTATTTATTGCAAGATAATGTTAATGCAAACGGCAAAACAGATGTCAGTGTTATCAAATCGCACAATGGCCGGATAGAATTTTATACGGAAAATAATGGCAAGATTTGGTTGGTGGATAAAAATATTGACTTGGTAAGTCTGTCTAAAAACACAGATGCAAAACTAATCTGAGGCAAGATACAGCCAATGCACAATTTAAATAGAGAAAGGGGTGTCAAATGCCAAAAATTAAAAAGATATTTACCGAATATGGACTGGACTTTGATAATAATAAATATGGATTTGGGCGCAGTACAGAGTGCGAATACACTGACGGCACAGAAATGAGAACCCACGAACCGGTGAAATTCAAGAAAGTGCATGCCAGATATTTTAGAATTTGGATTGGCAAGATTGTGTTTATCATTGATTCCGACCGCCCGCACTTTTGTGTTCGCAAAAAGACACGCTGGAACTTTAAGATTGTATACGGAAAAAGTGGACAATAAAAAAAAGGAGACTAATATGGCTGAACGTGCAATGTTTAAGGGTGTAATCAACCTGATTATAAAAAAAGACAACAAAGTCTTACTGTTCTTTCGCAATGATGGATTTTTTAACTATGACGGTGGTTGGTGGGTTTTGCCGGCGGGACACATTGAACAAGGCGAAACTGCCATGGCAGCAGCCATACGTGAGGCAAAAGAAGAACTGGATATCGACATTGCGCCCGACGGCATCAAATGCGTACACGTTATCAGCAATCTGGCCAGTCGCACAGAATCTTTTGATTTCTTTTTCGAGGTATCAAAATACACCGGTACAATCCGCAACTGCGAAGGGGACAAATGTGCCGATATGCAATACTTTACATTGGACGAAGTCTCCAAATTGAAGAACGTTGTTTCAACCACACGTATATCATTGGCCGGATTGGCCCGTGGCGAGATATATTCAGAATGTAAATC
>JAFXGD010000078.1 GCA_017513285.1 Alphaproteobacteria bacterium | reverse complement strand
TAATCGCAATGTTCGGCGTAGTCGCATAACCGTTCTGGGATAAACAACTCTTTACATCTGGTATGCAACTTTCCGCATATTCCGCCAATATCGCATCTTGACGTACCTTTATCTGTGTCATGGTTCGTTGCAGATATTCACGTATCACATTGTTGTTAGGTTCATAGTCGCCTTCACGACTGTAGGTCAGATCTTGACACTTGTTCAATACAGACATGCACATACCGTAATTGCGATCAGTGTCGTCGTCATGATAACCTATCTTGTACTGCAAAAACGCAGACATATCTTCAGATGTCTTTTCAGGGTCAACTTTAACCGTCGCTTCAATGTAATCAACCAAACTGCCGTCCGGTAACCATGCATTCGTATCGCCATAGTTCCCGCGATAATTCCATGTAGAATATAAATGATCCGTGTCATACTGATACCCAGGCAGCAAATCATCTACATCCGATACAGGTTGGCCAGGCGTCGAACCAATTACCACTTCGCCATTTACAATGTATTTGCCAGACGGATCTAAACAGTTCTCATAATCCGCACCACATACAAATTCATCTTGCATACATGCGTCCAATGCAGTAACACACCCACGTAAATCATAGGTGTTCTTTTGCTGACGTACCATTAAACGGGCGCGCTGTAATACATTCTGCGCATTGCGAACCGTTTGACGCATCTCATTATTGCCGTCCGTTAAACTGCGTTCGTACGCAACACATGATTTATCAATCTCTAAATCATAAGAATTAGTTATCAAAGTTACATCAACACCTTGGGAACGACACGCATCCAATACCGTCGCTTTACAACGAGAGGCGGCAGTCTTGTATAACTGCTCTCCACGTTGGTTGGATATGCTGGATGATTGTTCAGATGTACTGAACATAGACAACAAATCAAAGCCAGTGCTGTCAAACGTAAAGTCCAACAGATTGTTTAAATCCAACGCCAAGCCAGTGTCCGTCGTGTCCGTCGCAGTCGCCGTGCCAGGCTTTACGTCAACCATCATGTCGTATATCTTGTCCAGTTGCGTCTTTATCTGACTGTTATCCGTGACGCCTTGCATGGCCTGTTCGGCCGCTGTTTGGGTGAACAAGGTTTCAACTTCGTCACGGGTCAAACCAATGTATTGTATCTGTTGCGCAACGTCTTGTAATAATTCATTCGCTTGCTTTAATGCCTCTTCACTTTTGGCATAGTTTTTTATGTTCTTGGAACAACTGCAGCGACCTTGGGCGTCGTCCAATACGTTGCAGAAGTTATCCATACAGGCACTGTATTGCGCTTTACAAAAATCTGTGATTTGTTTGTCATCTTCCATCGCAGATATGGTGTCCGTTAAACTTTTGGTCGCCGCATTGTCAACTTTACGGGTTGCAGAAAACATGCGGGATAATACAGATGCACGACTTTGTACCGTGTTGCCCGCACGGGTCGATGCATTGCGGGTTGACGCATTGCGTGCCGTGGCACCGGTGGCGGTGCGATTTTGCGCCCCAACGGCACGGGTCGCCGCCGCACGGGATGC
>JAFXGD010000077.1 GCA_017513285.1 Alphaproteobacteria bacterium | reverse complement strand
TTGTGTACGGCGGTTGTCAAGATTGGCGGTTATTATTACGCATTGCGTAACAATTATTGGGGCCAGTATGGCAGTGATACGTACTATTCATATTATTCGGAATTCGATAAATCGGTTGCGTTCTTGGGGACAACTAAACCGACATCTTTCCCCGGGTACACAAAATTCCTGCGCATCGATATGAACCGGCCTGAAAATACCGGCAAAAACAAGTTCCTCATTGGAACGACGGAGACGTATTACATGGATGTTGCTGTTATTGGTAACGATGGTGCCGGTACGTCACAAATCAGTGCCTTGCCAATGTTGACGGATGCGGCGTATTCATGTAAATTTGCTGGCGTTTGGTCAAATGCCGAAGGTAAGGGTACGCAATATTATGATGCCAACGGTCGGTTTATAACAGGTTCTGTTGCGGCGGATGGCAGAGTTGGTGGTATAAACGCATACATACATTGGACGGATTGTTTGGATTTGGCATCGGTTTGCACGAATTCGGGCGGTACATATGAAAACAATGAATGTGTATGCACGGCAAATGGCACGCTGTTATCAAATAACAAGTGCGTATGTAACACATCGGCACATTGGACCGGCAATGCCGCCACAGGTTGCACGTGCGCCAGCGGTTATGGCAATTACGATGATTTCAAATCCGAATGTATCACTGCAAAGGAATATAAATGCCGCACAACGGGTGGTACATACAGTTCGGGGGTTGCGTGTACATGTGCGGGCGATTACATCTGGGCCAAAGATCAAACCAATGGCTGTGTCTTGGCCACATCAGATCAGGCCAAATGTGAAGCGTATAAAGGCACATGGTCAAATGACACATGTAAATGTATGACCGGGTCATGGTATAAGCCAGACACCAAATATTGTGTTAAATACGATGGTGAAACCACATACGATGCGGAACAAGGATTTGTTTGCATCAATGGTGGCGTGTTTGACCCCACGATATCTAAATGCGCCTATCCATACGGATATGGCAGCACCGGCACATGGACGTCTTGTGCGGATGGTATGCCCAACACCACTTTCTATCAGGATTTACAAGCTGATACAAAGATTAAAAAGGTTGATGGTTTTGTTGTGATTGGTACGCCATTATATAATAACGGGTCACAATGTGGTGTTTGGGTTACCAATGATAAAGGTTACTTTATTGCCCGTAATATGAATTGGTATAATGACAAAGATTATGGTTATAATCCATATTTCATTTACTATGGCACATCAAGCCTTGGGTCCACAGTGTACATGGGCACCAATAAAATATTACATCTGCGTCCACTAAATGGCACTGTGGAAACGCCCAACGGATATATTGATATCCTTATCACAGATTCTTTGGATCTGACATTAACTAGGGCAATAGATAACTTGTATTCCTATCCGGAAGGTAAAACATGTACGGGTTATACTGTGACAGATGCCGGCGGCAATACACCGGAATACAGCAAATATGTAAACAGTACAATTCCCGGTGTAATAAATGGTTCTATTAAATGGACGGGTTGTACATGTGATACCAAAAATGGATATGTTGATGATGGTGCGGGCAACTGTGTCCGTGAGTGTAAGGAGGACCAGGCAGCATGGCCGGATGCGACGAATTGTATATCTAAAGCGGCATATAACTGCTATACATCCAATGGGTTGGCACCGGGTGATGACTTGGGTGATGTGTCGTATGATGCCGAAGCGGGCAAATGTAAATGCGCATCGGGTTATTATGTTTCGTCAAATCTTACGAATGGCGCAACGTGTATACGTGCGAATTCTGCCCAGGCAATATGTGAAGCGTCCACCGGTACATGGAGTTCTGCGGTCAGCGCAATCAACGGCACCTGCACATGCCCTTCGGAACTGGGTGTAGTGCTGCGGAATAATGCATGTGTTTGCGATACGGCGCAAAACTTTGCGGAAAAAACATTAAATGCATCTGATACGACATGTGATTGTAAAACTGATTATGACCTGGATATTGACACGTGCAAACCATTGGCACAGATAGAATGTGAAACAACACGTCGTGGCAAATACATTGCGGGTGAATGCACGTGTTCTGCGTCTGTTTTTAATGATGATGGCATCTGTGTCAAGATTGACGGTGTGACCGCATGGGATGGGACAAAGTTTGTATGTATTAATGGCGGTACCTTTAATACTGTCACCGGGGGATGTGGCTACCCTTATACGGCTTTCTCTAGTAAGGCGACAATAAACAATATGACGCCCACAAATGTTTCAAACGTATGTTCCGGGGTATACGGTACTGATGAGACTGGTGCGACCATGGATTATATTAACAGTGTGTTTGACAAACAGCGTGATAACTTCCAATTGTTGTCCGAGGCTTACCCCGAAATGCAAATGCCGACATATGTTATGACTTCGCTTAATACTACGGGTCTCGTATATCCCCGTTCGCAATGTGGCATATTGGTAACGAACAGTGAAAACGGAGGAATGATATACCTGGTTCGCAACAATACCTGGTACCTGGAGGATGATGAAACAATGTTTATGTCAAGCCAACTGCCATCAATGACTATTTTGGGGCGGTACAGTGAATTTATGAGTAACTTTAGCAAGGTAATGCCGTTGATGGCAGTGTATCCGTACAGCAGTTACCTGCGTATATATGCCAATCGTAATGATGTAACCACGGTAAATTCGTCCGAATCAGAATTGGCGTTTGTGGATGTGGCGCTGTTACCAAATAATAACAATATGACGTCTGTTAATAACAATATGGCGTCTGTGGCAACTGTGGCGGCCCAATTTGTTGCGCCGGACGGATGTACATTTGCCGGCATTTCGTCCACCCCCGCCGGGACCGGTACGCAATATGCGGATGCCACGACATGGGATTCATCGATTACAAAGATGACGGGAATTGGCATGAATGTTGCGGCACCTGCGTATGCCCAATGGAATTGTGTACAATTATGTGATGCGGATGGTCAAAAGACCACATCCTGCAAATGCCCCAGCACCACCACAGAAGTTGACGGATGGTGTTTGAAAACCGCCACGACATACGAAAAATATAAAACATGCACAACCGCCGATGACGCTAACAATATAATCCCAGGCACATGGAATTTTAATTCAAAATCCTGTGAATGTGGTTCCGGTAATAATACGGTTGTAAATTTGGGTGGCACCAAATGTCAATGCAAAACCACTTACAAATCCGACGGCAATGGTAATTGCGTTGTTAATTATTGTCCGTTCAATGGCGCATATCGCGAGGATTGCATTTGTCCAGATGGCACCACATTGGTTGGTGACTCGGATGATAAATGGTGTTTTACCGATACAGTCAAAGCCACATATGATCTGTGTACAAATCCGGTAAACGGACTAAAGGGTACCTGGGGCATAAATTGGTGTAACTGTGGTTCGCATGCAACGTTTAATTCATATAATGGCTGCACATGCGATAGTGATGCAATTTTGATCGGTGGAAAATGTACATGTGAATATGGTGCCAAGACAGCCAATTTGTGTTATACGGCCGCAGAATATAATGCATGTACGGCTGCCACAAGTACAGACCCCGGCAAAGCCCCCACTGTAACAACTGTACACTTCCAAGGAACATGGAACACAATAAAGGGTGGCTGTACATGTACTGCACCCAATACTGCCTATAATAGCAACACACAAGATTGTCGCTGTATAAGCTCAGCGACGGCTATAAACTCAGACTTCAGTGGTTGTAAATTGTAAATAAAAAAATCCGGCGATATGCCGGATTTTTTTATCATGTAAATTGTATCCATGGTGTGCTGTGCCAATGGGTTGTTTGGCGGTGGGGTTATATTGGCGCACCAAAATTCAATGCGATATATATGCGATATATAAATGAAAATAAAAATCCCCGCAGTGCGGGGGATTTTACTATGGGCAAAGCGCCAATTGTTTTAAAACGTTTTGAACATCGTTATTTACCGATACCGTCACTTGTCTTTGCAGACCGTCTGTATAGGTATAATTAAATTGTGCATTCTTAAATTCTGGCATGGCATTGTATGCCTGTTCAAATGGGGCCAACATTGCGCTGAACCATTGGCGGCCACGGCACAGGCAACCATTACGAACATCTGCGGCAACAACGGCGGTTGCAGTATTTGGATATTTTGTATCCAACTCTTTATCCGTCATCATTAAACATCTGGCGCCAAATCCATAAAAGTTTGCGTCGTCCGCCATGAATTTATAGACTAAACCATCGCTGGCGCCGGCTTGCTTTAAAGAATACACCAATCCGTCTGTACAGCACGCCTGGGCGCTGCGCATTAACATTTTATATCTGTCCAATAATGGTGCGGATACAGGTTCATTTGCCGTAATGTGTTTATTGCAATGTGCCGCATCCAAAAATTCATCCATATTTGCAGAACGGATTTTTGAACTGCGTGGTGAAACGCTTTCCCGCACGATTGGTTTGCGGCGCCAAATTTCGCACTCTGTTTGGCTGTCGAACGGACATCCGTCGTCATAGAAAGTATTCCACACGATTTCTGTCATATCTTGGGCCACGTATTCCGGGCGTGGGGCCGCAGCATTTGCGAACCACAAATTACCCTCAGGCTTTTTGGGCGCCAATAAATCTTCTATACGTGCACGTGTTGCGGCGGCATCTGCCATATTTTGCTGATACAGTTCTGTTGGACTGATTGTTGTTGCCGCATCTGCTTCACGCAGGTAAATTTCCGGGCTTGGTTCCAAAAACCAATCCGAAAAATCTTTGTATTTGTAATTATTAATAGATTCGTCCCAAATTGGCACACCGTCACGCCAATCAACAGTTTTTACACCATCGGCACCGGCGTATTCACCATTTGAACCATCCCATAATTTTGGACGTGTGTCTTCGGGTACAGGTTTAATTGTTAATAATTTTGCATTTATATTCTGTGGCGGACGTGCGACCGGTTCCACATCCGGCACTGCGGCGGCATTGGGGTCGGCCTCCATCCACGTGGGGGGAACGACGACCTGTTTCGGTTTCGCGATAATCACAGTTGTCGGATTTTGGGTTTCGTTAATCCATGCGAACTCATCAAAAGTCACCGATTTTACTTCGGCTTCTGCGGGTTTCACAGGTTCCACATCACAGCCGGCGCCCATACACTCTGATGCGCCTGCATTCATCGTCCCACACAAACACAGTATGGACGAAAAAACAAATATTCTGGTATTCATGCCTAATATTATATCATAAAAAACAATCTTTTAAAAACGCTTTTTATCGTCTGGGTGCGGAATACATGCCCGTTGTTGATTTGGGGGCATGGCGATATAATTTGTATCATGTACCGCATATTAATTTTTGTTGTGTTTTTATGTATGTCTGTGCCGGCCCACTGCGCAGATATCGGTGTTGGTATTGATATTGGTATTTCTGCCTTGTCCGGTATTGAAATTGGGGCGGGATATCGCAAAGCGGATTCAGACCATTGGACATCACGTTTTGGTGTGCGTGCAAACATATCGTCAACCGATCCTTTAAAATCTGCCATCGATTCGGCTTTGGACAGACTTATGCGTGATGGTGTTGATGTTGGTGATGGTGTTCGCTTGGATGCGGGCAGGGTGGATGCATGGCATGGTGCATTATTGGCGGACTTTTATCCATTTGCCGGCCCGTGGCGATTAACGGGTGGCTATGCGTGGGGCGGAATGGATATGGATGCCCGTGTCTTTGGCACTGTGGCAAATGCGCCCGCCGACAGGTTTTATTTCTATTTGGCGGGCGACCATTATTTTTATAATGGAAATCAGTTCAAAGGTTCTGTGTCGCTGGATTGGAATTATCACGGGCCATATTTTGGGACAGGGTTTGATTGGCGACTATTCTGTGGGCTGTCATTATTTTTTGATGTTGGGGCGGTTGTCACGAATCGGCCGGCCCGAATGTCTATGGATATCCCGCATGAACAACTTTACATATATAATACGGAATCGGGCGCTTGGTCTCCGGTTCAGGTTCCGCAACTAAACACCGACGTCGCCCGTGCGACCGCAGATGCGAATCGAAAACTGTCGGATTATCGCCTTTATCCCATGATAAAGTTGGGTTTTGGGTACAGATTTTAGGCTTTTTATAACGATTCGTACATAAAAGCCGAATCAGAAAACGATAAAAACCGAATCAATTTTTGAATATTTGTGACAAAGCCAAATAAAAAATTGAAAAAAAATTCCGAATAAAATCCGCAGAAATCTGGGGTTTTTGCCGGTGGCTTAAATTTTTTTAAAATTATTTTCAAAAAAGCGCTTGACTTTTTCAGACTTTATGCGCATACTAAGCGGGCTTTCAAGTTGAGACAACAAACGAAAAAGAAACTCAACCCCTGAAATTCTGCGGTTTACGGAACAAACGGTATGAAACAGGTTCTGGTGAAACACGCAAACATTGTGAATAAAAGCAGCTCATCAAAAATTCAAGAAGGGATGTGCAGACAGTTGAATTTGGAATATCCAAACTTTGACTAAGTCAAATGTGCATATCCTAGACAGGTAGTAGGTTTACATATTAAACCTCGTTAAAAACTTGTCTTGCGAATAAATATATATGTAAAGACGAACTGATTATTAAATAGTCAGCTTTTGTTTATATGCACAGGACTTAACTTACAGGTTTTTTAGAACTTGAGAGTTTGATCCTGGCTCAGAACGAACGCTGGCGGCAGGTCTTAGGCATGCAAGTCGAACGGGTGAAGCAGGTGCTTGCACTTGTGGATCTAGTGGCGCACGAGTGAGTAACGCGTGGGAAACTGCCCACTACTGGGGAATAACGTTTGGAAACGAACGCTAATACCGCATACGCCGGAAACGGGAAAGATTTATCGGTGGTGGATGTGCCCGCGTTGGATTAGCTTGTTGGTGGGGTAACGGCCTACCAAGGCGATGATCCATAGCTGGTCTGAGAGGACGATCAGCCACGCTGGAACTGAGACACGGTCCAGACTCCTACGTGAGGCAGCAGCTAAGAATATTGGGCAATGGAGGCAACTCTGACCCAGCCATGCCGCGTGAATGAAGAAGGCCTTCGGGTTGTAAAGTTCTTTTAGTCGTGAAGATGATGACAGTAGCTACAGAAAAAGCACCGGCTAACTTCGTGCCAGCAGCCGCGGT
>JAFXGD010000076.1 GCA_017513285.1 Alphaproteobacteria bacterium | reverse complement strand
CACCAATGCGTCATATTGGCTTTGTGTCATATTTGATATAGCATCGGCAGAGATTTGTTCATTTATTGTGTTACAGGTTGCTTGCAGGTCTTGTTCCAACAGTTCTGTTGCCTGTTGTTCCGTTAAGCCGGCACTAAAATCTTCACCCGGCTTTACCAAATGCCCATAACCGATTGTTGCACCAACTGGCAAAGGTGTACCCGCAGGCACAGGTTTGCCCGTGGCATCATCGTATATAACGTGTTTTCCATTAACCTTGACCGAACCTTCTAATCCTTTCAACCATTCGATGCCTTTATCACTCATTTTCATATCAGTTACCTTTTTTTCTCCATAAAAAACACCCGCATATGCGGGCAATAAAAAAGACGACCAATGTCGTCCGCTGAACGGGCGTATTATACCATAAAACGCACGAAAAAGCAATGAAAATCCCTTGCAATAAATGCAGTACACGGCAAAAAGGAAAAATGGGGCCATGGGGGCTGCGGTGGGGGCGGACAAACAAAAAACCTGCTGATTTCAGCAGGTTATCCTGGTGGGGACACAGGGACTCGAACCCTGGACCCAATGATTAAAAGTCATTTGCTCTACCAACTGAGCTATGTCCCCAAAACCGGACCATGGAATCCAGAACCATTGGTCTGTTTCCATAGGGTCGGGCGATATTTTGACACATGTAAAAATAAAAATCAAGCAAAAATATCAAATTTTAATATTTTTTTATTTTTTCGGGCTGTGCGGCCTGCAAATCATTGTTTGCCAGGTGTTGTTGCAGGTTCAATGCCGCCACGCTGTCTGAATCCAGCCAATCCAGTATTTTTGCCATTATTGCGGCGATATATTTTGCGGTCATATGTCGATTTTTGCGGAATTTATTTTCGTTTATCAAGTGTGTCATATCACGTGCCACATCGGTCAATATTTGCACTTGTTCGGCATTTAATACGTTGCTTTGTCCATTTCTGAACAGCAGTGTATCCAAATCATTATGGTATTCTTTGAATTGTTCTGCGATTTTCGGTGTTATTTTTAATTTAGGTGTGATTTCATGTGCCTGCCATATCAGCATACGGTTCAAGTTTTCTGTGGTTAATTTGCTGCGCACGCCCAACGCTTCCCGCACAGTTAAAATTATATTCAGCATAACCGTATTTAATTTATCTGTCACGTTGTTCATCATGCTTTTTTTCATTTGCCGGCTGACCCGATAGTTCATATAGTCATACAGTAAAAACACCAATGGAATCGACAGCAGTGATGCAGACACATTTATGATTAAATCCCGCAGGTTATCGTTTGGTGCGTTATCTATTGCGCCGGTGTACAGTATTATTCCCCCTGCAATAGACATCAGGTATGGAACAGACTTTAAAAAAACAGTGCGCAGGTTCATATGTCGCACTGTAACTGAAAGCATTTATTTTTCCACAGGAACGTTATCCCGACACGCACGGGCATTTTTTTCGAACACGTATCATTGCCCACACGCAAACGGCGATTACCAACATGCCCAAGAACCAAATACTGTATCGCCAACTGCCGATTGTGGCGCCGATTCCAATAATTGCGCACACCAACATATATACCAAATATGTCAGTGTCGTAAACAGCGACAATACCACAGATCTGTGTCGTGTTGGAATCATGTGTTGGAAACGTGCGTATGTGATTGTGTACACGCACCATATCAGTGTATATGCCACGCCCAACATCCACAGTGTTTGAACATTATACACATGCGCAAACAGCACATACAGCCCGCCCGCCACGCCAATCATTGTGTATAACAAAGTGTCCGAAATGTTTTTAAATTTATATGCAAATCTTTGTCCAAAAGTTGCACATATTAACAGAAAGAACGGCACGATTCCGACCATTTCGGTTTTGATTCCCAATTGCAG
The DNA here is from genome assembly GCA_017513285.1 of Alphaproteobacteria bacterium. Taxonomy (GTDB): domain Bacteria; phylum Pseudomonadota; class Alphaproteobacteria; order Rs-D84; family Rs-D84; genus Enterousia. The sequence continues at coordinate 945 of JAFXGD010000076.1, read as the reverse complement.
TGCGATTGGGCTTAAAAAATCATCCAAGTATGGCACATTGACCACCAACAGTGCCAACATCATAATCGGCATCATGCATGGTGTTTTGATACATGTGCGCACCCCATCACGGAACATTGCTTTGAATCCCGTGTGTGAAATATCGGATTCAGATTTTCTGTTTGGGATTAACATCAAACACAGCACAGAAATTACGATTGCCACGACCGATACCCATGTGACCCAATCGTATCCCAAAAACATCAACAGTGACCCCGTCGCAGACAATGCGACGCCTATGGATTCAAAGGTTGCTTTTCTGCCCAAGATACGTGTGTATTCCTTGGCGCGTCCTGCGGCGGCCACTTCGTCATAAATCATGCCTTCGAATGCGACATTACGGAACCCGGTTTGTATTCCCCACAAAGCCATACCGACAACAAAGCCCATGGTATTTGATATATACAGCCACATTATCACCGCCACGGCCTTTAATATTTGTCCGAATGCCATTGCGTTTCGTGCGCCGCATCGGTTTGTGATATATGCGATTGGCATTTGTCCCAATATTGTTGCGGCGGACGATATGATGAACATAGCGGACAGCAACGCATCCCCCACACCATTTTGTTGCATAAAGATTGCGTACACAGGTGTCAACAGCAAGAATTTATTAAAAAAAGCGAACCCATAAATCGACAACAGTAATCGTTTCACGCATTTCTCCCTTTCTTATGGATGTATTATATAGAAAAAACTGACAAAGTACATTGCAAATATTGAAAAACGCCCCAAAATGTACTATAATATATATGATAGATATGTGATAAATAAAAGGATTCGGCAATGGCGATAGATATCAAAAAATATATGTCCGACTTGGTGCGTCAATTAAACTTGCGTCATATGGACGAACCCAGACGTGCCCAGTTAAAAGCATGGCAGAAAGACGGCCGTGCCACGGGT
>JAFXGD010000075.1 GCA_017513285.1 Alphaproteobacteria bacterium | reverse complement strand
AACGACGGCGGCAACGGGTGTTGCGGGGGCGGTGTTTAATGCAACGCAGATTTCAGAGTTAAAGCGTGCATTATCGGTGGCAGATGCGTGTAAGGGGGCACTGAATTTCAAATGAAATATATAAATTTATTTTTCTTTTTATCTGTGTTGGCGCCAATGGCCGTTCGTGCGGATGTTGCGTCGGGTATTGGTGACACGGTGGTGCCGTTCAATCGAATCTATGAAGCGGTAAAAAAGCAGCCGCAGTTACATGATAGCGACTTTGTGTTTTTGTTGGGGGACAGGGTGACCGATAAAAAATATACATTGCAAAAGGTTGCCCAGGCATGCATTGATTATGCCGCTTATAATAATGCGGTTACCAATAAAATCTGTACAGATTTTGTTGCGGCGGCATTTGGACGGTCGGGTGCGCCCACCACGGCCACAGAAGAAAGTGACGGGTTGGTCACAGATGGTGTGATTTTAACAACGACCGACATGACGGCGGGGGCAGAAATTACAATCACAATTCATGCAGCGGGACAGTTTAGTGTTGATTGTAATCGTGACGGAACGGCCGAGCGTGAGATTGATAATACGACCGTAAAGAAAGAAGATATTGTGTGTACATATGACGAAGGTGGGAAGCATCAAATTACAATAACCGGGCGTGCCACGAATTATTGGAATTTCGTTGGAGAGCCAGGGGTTATTTATTTTAATGAAAGTCAATATTTGGAATCTGTTCGGGGCAGTTTGGGGTCCATATTCCCGACATTAGATGATGCTAACCAACCGCAATTTGGAAGAACATTTTTGAATTGCAAAAATTTGACGAAAATCCCCGCCGATTTATTTTCCGGTGTAACGGGTGCGGTGTCCGGTATGTTCTATGACACATTTAAAGGTTGCAGTGCTTTGACAACAATCCCAGATGGTTTATTTGACGGTGTAAAGGGTGCGGCGAACAGTATGTTCAGTGGTACATTTGAAGGTTGCAGTGCTTTGACGACAATCCCCGCCGATCTATTTGACGGTGTAAAGGGTGCGAAGGGCCATATGTTCTATGGCACATTTCAGAATTGCAGTGCTTTGATGACAATCCCCGCCGATCTATTTGACGGTGTAAAGGGTGCGGCAAAGTTTATGTTCGATAGTACATTTGAAGGTTGCAGTGCTTTGACGACAATCCCCGCCGGTTTATTTTCCGGTGTAACGGGTGCGGCAGAGTGGATGTTCGATAGTACATTTGAAGGTTGCACGAGTTTGACGACAATCCCCACCGGTTTATTTTCCGGTGTAAACGGTGCGGCGCTCAGTATGTTCTCTGACACATTTATTGATTGCACGAGTTTGACGACAATCCCCGCCGATTTATTTTCCGGTGTAACGGGTGCGGCGGACAGTATGTTCTTGGGTACATTTTGGGGTTGCAGTGCTTTGAAGGAAATCCCCGCCGGTTTATTTGGCGGTGTAACGGGTGCGGCGGACAGTATGTTCTATGGTACATTTGCGTATTGCAGTGCTTTGACGAAAATCCCCAAGAATTTATTTAAAGGTGTAACGGGTGCGGCGGACGGTATGTTCCATGGTACATTTTGTGGTTGCAGTGCTTTGAAGAAAATCCCCAAGAATTTATTTAAAGGTGTAACGGGTGCGGCGGACGGTATGTTCGATAGTGCATTTGATGATGTTCCGAAAGTACCCGCGAAGGTGAGGAAAAAAATGGCAAAGTACAATTAATCGTCGGATGGCGAATAATGGGTTTGGAAACCGTGTCGGTTGGTTATTTGCCCCATACGGTGTCAATTGTATATTCGGCAACCAATGGTATGGATAATGTTGTTATGTTTTCCATTATGGACTTTATCCGTTCGGCAAATTTTGTCGCATGTGTGGCGTCGCATTCAAATACAACTTCGTCATGAACCTGCATAATCATGCGAATGGTGTCGGTGTTGGGGCGTATAATTTTTTCGTTTATTTCAATAACCGCACGCCGCATCAGGTCGGCTTCGAATCCTTGGATTGGGGCGTTTATCGCCGCACGCATTGCGTATGCACGCATACGGGGATTGTTTACCATCGGTAATTCAATGCGACGGCCCCATGGGGTGTAAACACATGCGTTTTCCATGGCAAACCGCTTGGTCGATTCAATATATTCTTGGATTTCGGGCAATCCCGCCATGTATGAATCAATTATTTCTTTGGCGGCGGCACGGGATACACCCAATTGCGACGATAAACCAAATGCAGATACACCATATATTATCGAAAAGTTTACCGTTTTGGCCGCACGGCGCATTTCTTTGGGAACCGGTTGGTCGTCGGGGATGTTAAATATGCGACGGGCCGTTTGGGCGTGAATGTCACTGTTGTTATTAAATGTGTCTTTGAATGTTTTGACGTTCGCCATGTCCGCCAGTAATCGTAACTGAATCTGAGAGTAATCCACAGATATCAATACACGGCCCGTCGGCGCAATAAAGCATTTGCGTATCTGTTCCCCCAGTGCGGTCTTAACCGGTATGTTTTGCAGGTTGGGATCACGACTGGACAGGCGGCCGGTGTTCGTGCTGGTTTGCAGATATGTGGTATGAATGCGGCCATCGGGGGCAATTTGATGCGGCAATGCGTCTGCGTATGTCCCCGCCAGTTTTGCCACACTGCGCCAATTTAATATCTTTTCAATAATTGGATGCGTGTCAATCAAATCATTCAAAGAATCTGCATCGGTTGAACGCTTTTTATTCGCAGGTAATCCCAATTCGTCAAATAAAACCGTGGCCAGTTGCTTTGGACTGGCGATATTGAATTCATGACCCGATTGTTCCCATATCTCTTGCCCCAATGCCTGTAATTGATTGTGAAATGTGATTGATAAATCGCCCAAGCGTTTGCGATCAACCAATACACCGTTGCGTTCTATATCTAATAATACCGGCATCAATGGCAGATCGCATGTTTCATACAAATGACGCAGCCGGTCGTCGGAATCCAACTGCGGGCGCATGGCGTCATATAATGCACGACATATACATGCGTCTTCGGCGGCGTATGGCGTGGCCGTGTCAATCGCCAGCGTATCAAACCGCATGTCCGCATCACGTGTGCGGGCCGGAAACAGTGATGCAAATTTTATGTTTTCATGCCCCAGATATGTCTTGGCCAATTCGTCCAATCCATGCCCATGACGTGCGCCATATAACGCATATGATATCAACATAGTATCATCAATTGGGCGAATTTGGGTGGTGTCCCACCCTTCGTTCGACATGATGTGCAAATCGTACTTTAAATTGTGACCGATTTTTATAATGTCGGGATTGGTAAAGTATGGCCACAGTGCCGCATGCACAGATTCAACCGTTAATTGATTGGGCGCCAATGCATCGCCACCAAATAAATCCATCGATGCACCACGATGACGCAGTGGTATGTATGCGCCATGCGCATCGTCAATCGCAATCGATATGCCAACCAATTTATCCGTCATTTGATTCAGACCGGTCGTTTCCGTATCAATTGCCAAAATGCGATTCGTTTTGGATAAAAATTCTTGCAAATGTGCCAAGGTGCGAATCGTTTCAAATTCCATTTGACGTTGCACAGGCTGTGGTGTGGATGTTTCTTCCGCCACCACAGTGCATGCGTTTTGTGGAAATGAAAATGATGGTGTGGTTGGGGCGGCGGACGTGTTCGGAAACAGTTTTTCAATCTTGGCCGCCAAAGAATTACTTTCCAATTGCGTGCGAACAAATTCCAATGCGCCGACGGTATTAAATACAAATGGTCGAATTTCCAACCCGGATAAATCGACGTCTGTCTTTAAGGTCACCAATTGGCGGGATATATATGCCATTTCCCGATTGTCATGCAACAGCCCACGAATACGTTCGTTTTTAACATCGTTCAGGTTCGCATACATATTATCCAAATTGCCAAATTGATTGATTAATTCGGCGGCCTTTTTCGGGCCAATACCGGGAACGCCGGGGACGTTGTCCGATGTGTCGCCCATCAGTGATTGGACATCAATGACTTGGTCGGGGCGAACGCCGAATTTTTCCAATACCGCATCATGGCGTATTTCGCGCTGCTTCATGCCGTCGTATAAAAATACACAATCCGACACCAATTGCATCAAGTCTTTATCACTGGAAATAATGCGGGTGGCATCTGTGCGGTTGCAATGGGTATGTGCCAAAGTGGCAATAACATCGTCGGCTTCGACCCCTGCAACACATAATACAGGCACGCCCATTTTGGGTAATCCCGCCTGAATCAATGCGCTTTGCGATATTAAATCCGCCGGGGTTTCGGAACGGTTGGCTTTGTATTGCGGATATATGCTTTGACGAAATGTCTGACGTGATGCATCAAATACACATATGATTTCATCGTCGGGGCGGGCGGCGGCCAATATGGGTAAAATCATGTTCAAAAATCCATAAACCGCACCGGTTGGCGTGCCATCGTTGCGGGTCAGGCGACTGTGCACCCCATAGTATGCCCGAAATAATAAAGAATTCCCATCAATCAGTGTTAACATCGCTTGTTGCCCCCGCCACAGTTAAATTTGGGGGCATAAAGCCCCCAGGTTATATTTGGGATGTATATCAGAATACATAGCGTAATTTTACACGACCTTCGTATTGCAGAATGTCTGTGTCAATTGTCGCCAATTCCATTGCGTTGGGTATGTATAATGCGCGGCCTTCGACGTCAATGTTAAATGGAATTACCGGAATGTCCAATGTGATGCCCAACATGCCTTGGTATGCGACGGTGTCTTCAATGGATACAGACGCCATGTGGTTCGGTTCGTATTTTGAATCAAATGTTGTACCAATGCCCGCACCAATGTATGGCTTTACCATCGGGGTGGGTAATTTGAAATAACCGTTAATCATGCCAATGTTCATGGACAAATTATCTGTGTCGATATAGTTGTATTCGGCTTCTATCCGGAACATGGGGATGTCCATACCCAAAACTGCACCATATGATTGGGATGATTTTGATATATGGTCATCATCGGCAAATAATGTGTATCCGCCGACACCGTATGTGCCACCGGCATATATGTCGAATAATAAGTTTGCATTTGCCGCACCGGTTGATAATATGATGGAAACGGCCGATAAAGTCATTGCAGTTTTTATGTTCATGATTTCTCCTTTGTGTGATATTATGATAAAAAAAGGGTATGAAATATGCAAGAAAATAAACCCATTTTAATCGTTGGTTTGGGAAACCCCGGGGCGGGATATGCCACAACACGTCATAATGTCGGATTTATGGCGGTTGATGCGTTGGCGGGCGCAAATGCCACATGGAAAAAAGAACACAATGCATTAACGATGCGGACGGAAATTGACGGGCGACGTGTGATTTTGGTAAAGCCCCAGACATTTATGAATAACAGTGGTGTGGCGGTGTCGGCATTGATGGCATTTTACAAGATACCATTGGAAAATGTGATTGTAATTCATGATGATATGGACATTCCGGTTGGGGATTGCCGCACAAAAATCGGCGGGGGCAGTGCCGGTCACAACGGAATTCGGTCAATCGATGCCCATGTTGGGGCGCAATATCGTCGTATTCGGATTGGAATTGGTCATCCACGTGATTTTGATTTGCCAATGGATCCGGCCGATTGGGTGTTGGGTCGATTCGGTGCGGTTCAGTTGGGTATAATCGGTCGCACAATTGATAATTTAAATTTGTTTGATTATTTATGATATATAATGCCAAGGTCGGGGATTGTAAAACAGCTCCCTCCGTTGATGTCACAAAACTGCGTTTTGTCGTTGATATAGCAATCTGTGATTTGGGTCTTGCCTCCGTCGCTGGTGCTGCCGGCGGGACATGGGTTTACGGTGTTATTTATGCAGTAATGGCCGGCGGGGCATGTTTCCCATTGGGCGGTTAATTCCATATTGTTGCCGTCAGAGACGTTGGATATGTTGTTCCCCGGTTGGTATACTGGTTTTGGTTCAACTTCACCGCACCCGGATGTGCATTTCCAACCGGCGAAGTATTTGGTGGGATCTGTGGGGGTGGGGGCAATATATGCCGAGCATGTTGTGTCGTATGTGCATTCTTGCGGCTTATCATACTGTTTGTCATCGTTATAATATATGACTGTAAATTCTTTTGCTTTCCATACGGCGGTGAATATGACGTCGTCCATGTCGTCGGCGGTTAATGTTGCGGTTGCATTCACGGCAATCTCAGAGCCGGCCTCTAGTTCGCCAAGGCATGTGCCTGGATTGCATACGTTTAGTTTTTTATCGGCGGTCCAGAAGTTGGTAAAGTTATACCCTGTTTTTGTCATACAAAGGGATTGGGGGATGCCGTTTATAGAAGGTTGGTTACAATCTATTTTTGGTAGTGTTAATGGGTATTTTGGTGTAAGGTGAATTTTTTGATATTGACTGGGTACCTTTTCGTTGTCAAGCGTGTTTGAGCCATCACTGTATTGTACGTCAAATTCTATTAGGTAGCAGTTTTCAGATCCGACATTTTCTGTGTTGTTTATGTCTTTTTTTATACGATATCCGTAATTACAATCGCAGTTTGTGTGGTCGTCGTTATGTGTGGCGAAGTCGCCGCATTTTTTGCATTCCGGTATGGCATATCCGTAGCTGTCTGTTGCGTTGTCGTATGTGGCGGTTATTGTTGTTGGGGCGGGCTGATAATAGTTGTCCGAACACGTCACACAGGTGTATTTCCAATCTGCCGTCATAGCTAATTGCTGACCGGCATCACAGTTTACGGTGAATGCGCATTGGCTTTTTTCTGTTAAGCCTATTGTTGTATCGCTGGCGACCCATTCATAAGAAAGATTTATATCATCCGGTGTTGGGCAGGGCTTACATGTGCATGGATCTAGATTCAATGAGCTACAGTGAGATGTGTCGTTATAGTAGTGGGTGTCGCACGCCTTGCAACGGGATGTTTCTGACGAAGTGCCGCCGTTAAGGGGAATGTACCATTCACAGCCCTGAATGCGACAATCTTGTAAGGTACTGTATTGTGAACAAGATTTGATTGCGCCTGTATCTTCGTCAGTAATAATTCCCCATGCGACTGTTGGGCAGATTAGTAAAAATAATGGTATTATATATTTTCTCATCCTGAATGTAATGTTAGTAAAAAAAATTGGGGTGTCGCAATAAAAAAATCCGATGTTTTATCGGATTTTTTTATTCGTAATCAACAAAATCAACAAACCAATTGGTCACTGCATCGATATTCGTTTGTTGTGTGTCGGGGTCGGTATTGTTAATGTAGTATTGATTTGGTGTTTCGATATTGTCGTTGTTGGTATTTGTTGAATAATTGCCATTGTTTATAACAACGTATTTTCCATCGCAATAAATTTTGTCGCCGTTGGGATAGCCGTCCGATTTCGTGGGGTTTTCTGGTGTGACAACTTTGCCCAGGCATACGATTGTATATTGGTCGTTTGCCGCAACGATTGTTGCCTGTTGTGCCTGTTGTGTTTGTTGTGGTAAGCAAAGGTCAGCTTTTTTGTCATTTCTGCTGATGAAATTGTACTCGGCCAGAGTCGCTGTGGTGGTGTCCATGCAGCAATTACCAAAGGCATCAATACTATTATCTCTATTATCATTGATGGGGCAACAATTTGATATATGGTTGGCGTCGCCTTTTTGACCTATGACATCGAATATTTTGTTCTTCGGGGTGGGGCAATATAGGCCGCCTGAGGTGAATAATGTTGCATCAAGGCAGTTGCCGGTTTTGGAATCTAACTGATACCCCGCACCGCATGATGTGTCGCGACAATTGTCCACGATTCCCGATGTGCCGGTGTTGCGTGCGAACCAAGATAACAGTGTTTCGTTTTTATCGCTTTTGTCCATTTCCCAAATGCGGTTGGTTGCGTTTTTGTCTTTGATGTTGTGGCTGGGTTCGTATTCGCAATTGCCCCAGATTTGTTCCGTTAAACGACATACGGCGCATTCGGTGGGGTTGGTGGCGTTGTCCGATATCATGCATCCTTTACATAAATCGTCAACCGATGGGTCGGTTTGTGGTTGGGTTGTGTCTGTATTTGAACCATTGTCGTCAATAGCGGCGGTGTCGTTCGATGAGATGTGACGCGTCAGATCGGTCAGGTTGTATAATCTGCTGTACATATCGCCATATGTTTGGTCGCGGTATGATTGGCTTTGTAATATGGCCAATACGTTGTCGGCGCCGGCGTTTCTGACACATTGTTCTACTTCGTCCCAGCATGCAGTGCGATTGATAATCGATTTGCGGTTGATTGATGTCGATATATTTTCACACAAACCAAAGTTGCCGGAAATTGATGTGCAGACTTGGATAATACAGGCACGGCCAACTTCACGACATGTGGTTAATATGGTGGCGTATGTTGTGTCGTTTATTATGTCGGTCGCACCATCCAACCATGGGTTTTCGTCCGATGTGCCATCGGGGGCCGCCAATACCGCCGTGCATGCCGTTAATACGTCCGCACACATGGCTTTGGCGGTTTTGTCCGCAGATACGCCAAATATGGATAATGCACGACCGTCCAAGTCCGTAATGGATTTTATCGTGTCGCTGTAACATTGGGCCGTTAATGTCGTGCAGGATTGACGAATCTCTTCTAACTTTTTTTCTTGGGCCAATTTGATTTGCGACAATGCATCTTCGATAAATGAATCCCATACATAATCAGATATGTCTTGGCAGTTTTCGGTGGCAGGTGCCAAAAATTTCTTTTTCGATTCTAAAAATGCAACGAAACGTTGGTTCGTGGCGGCGGTTGTCCATGTTTCGCCCGATGTCGGACGGGTGATTAATGAATTTAACTGAACCAATTCGGGGGTTAAAAATGCCGTCCCCGTCGTCGGATCAATATAGCGGCCAGATGTGTCCAAGCATTTGCCCATGTCAGAGCCACATACGGTCGAATCGGTTAACATGTCCAACATTTTGTTTTTACATGTTAAAATGTCGTCCGAATTACGCTTTTGATGAATGTCCAAACGTGACATGTCCAACAGTGCGCCACCTTCAAATACACGTTCCCGGGCCAAATCGGTTTTTGCCTGATACGATTTGGCAACGGTGTTGCAGTCTTGTTCGATTAACATTTTATAACCGCTTTCTGCGATGGCCAATTCGTCGGGTGAACATACTTCGGCCGCCATTTCACGGCATACCGGTAATGCCGCCGCATGCAGGGCAGGGCCACTTTTTGCAGTGGTCGATGCGCCACGCATTGAATCGATGTTGTCAAATGCAGAATCTATGTCCAAAGACAAGGATATTGGCGCCAAGCTTTGATTGAATGTGTTGTCATTAAAGCTGGTGTTCAATTTGTTGGCAATTTCGTCCAACATTTTCTTGGATGCAGATGTGTCTTTGGTGTTGTATGCAATTTCGCCTTCGGTGGCGGTGTGGATGGCCGCCGCATCTTCTTTGTCCAAGTTCACAACCAGTAACCGTTGGCTGAAATCCAACAGTTTGTCTTCGGCGGCGTCCAACATTTTTTGCGTTTTGCCGAATTCGTTTACACGACTGGAACACGCACAGCGCTTTAATTGGGTGTCTTTGTTGGCACAGAATTCATCCATGCAACCGTAAAATGTTTCACGGCATTTGGTATAATCACGGGATATGATTTCCGGTGCCGTTAAGGCCGCACGGGATATTGTTGCAGTGCGGGCATAATTTGGGGATTTACTGCGTTGGGTGCCGGTACGTGCGATGGGTGTGGAACGTGGTGTGGTTGCCGTGCGTGCCGTACCACGTACCGTGGCAGAAGTATCACGTGGTGCGACGTTTGTGGCGTTTGTGCGTTTTACAATGTTTTTTGTTGGTGTTGTGGTGGTGGTGGCACGCTGGGCCACGTTTTGTTGTGTTGTGGAACGTTCACGCAGTGTTTGTAATGGCGTCACGTCCAAAGTGCGTGAATATGATGCCGTCGGGGTTGTGTTTTGTAATTTAGATTCCGAAGATATGGTTTTTTGACGTGTTGTTTGTGTCGGCGCCGTCATGTCACGGCGGGTCGCCGCACGGGCGATTTCCGATGCGTCATCCGCCACCGCATGCCGAAACACAAGCGGTGCAAGCAGTACAGCAAAAAGCAGTCTAAATCCCTTCATCCTTTGATATATGGATGTTAGCAAATTTATGAAAAACGGGGCAAGTATAAAATATATTTATTTTCTATCTATTTTAGGGGTCGCCCAGGGCTGCGGCGAGACACTCAATTTTTCAACGCTTGCTGCGCTGTGCTTGAAAAAAAGTTGTGTGCATGTTTGGGGTTGGTTGTCCGCCTGCGCCCAAGGCTACGGCGAGACACTCAATTTTTCAACGCTTGCTGCGCTGCGCTTGAAAAATTGGTGGTGCGACCAGGGGGACTTGAACCCCCAAGGGTTGCCCCACAGCATCCTTAGTGCTGCGTGTCTACCAATTCCACCATGATCGCAATGCAGATATTATTTTTGCAATATCCGATTTGTTTTTCAACATTTTTTATGATAAAATCTTCTTTGATACAGGAAAGGATTGTATGATGAAGTTTTTGCCAGGTCTGGTTGGATGGTCGGTTTTGGGACTGATGCCGGTTGCAGTTGATGCCGCAGGTACATATTATACCGGAAATTATCAGTCGCCCCAGGTTGGGTATGCGCAACGTTCTTATGCGCAACGTAATCAAAATGCGAACTATTCCGCCCAAGGCGTGTCTGCATACAACAGAAATCAATATGCAAATGCGGGCTATACTGCGCCGTCCATGGGAACACGTGGTACGCAACAACAATCGCAAAGTCGGGCCAATCTGCAACTGAAGAATAATGTTGTAAATAAAAATGGATTGTCGGTGGGGGCCGGGTTTTCGCGACAGATGGCCGCATGGAAATTCGAAATGAATGAATCGGGGTCTATACTGCGATATGACGATATTAATTGGAATGTGTTCGATTTGAATGCGAATTATGACTTTAATGCGGGACGTGCGTCAATGCGTTTAAGTGCGGGGTTGCAGTATGGTATGCAGGCCGGTGATGCAAATATGATTGACGATGATATTACCAATGGTGGCTACTTTGTTGTTCAGTGGGTTGATACTGCCGGTAATGAGTTAGGGGATCAAATTGGACATGCATTGTCTGTCGGGGCCAGTTCGGGCGGTGATATGTTGGGATTTAATGTCGGAATTGGATTGACGGACTTTATGCAGTGGGGAAATTTTAAAATCACACCAACCGTTGGGTGGAGATATTTAAAATATAAATTGGAAACCGAAAATAATAAAGGGCTGTCTGTCGATACATTCAGTGGCAGTGGTGGTTGCTTTACCGTTGAAGGAACGGATGAGATTGATTGTGATCCTGTGCTGATTTTCTATGACCGTAATGGTAATGCGTTGTTGGCGGTTCGCAGTGATACAAATGGCGATGATAAGTTGGATTTAAATGACGAAATCGCAATCCCTGTTCCCGGGGCGGGTATGGGCAGTATAGAGTTTGTAAGTCCGGGCGATACTTTCTATTACGAGCAGCCGGGTGTTTCGCATTCGTACGAAGTGGAATGGTCGGGGCCTTACTTTGCGTTGGATATGTTGTATGACATAAATAATAATAATTCGGTTAACGGATACGTTGAATTGGGGTTGCCGTCATATAATGCAATCGGTGACCAACCATACAGATTTGACTGGGCGCATCCAAAATCTATTGAAGATGATGCGGGAATTGGTTCGGCGTTCCATTTGGGGTTGGGGGCAAATTGGTCAACCGCAATTACAGATACGGTGGCGCTGTCAATTGGGGTGACATATGATTACTATACTGTGTCAGATGCAGATGCAACAACGTATCTGAATGGGGCGATGTATGAGGAGTATTACAATACGCTGTTGAATCAATGGCAGGACAAAGGTAAAACCGAGAGTGATATGTTAAACCCAGATACGGGGGATTCAAGCGCAATTGCAATCAAGCAATTGGAAGAAGAATGTCCGGGATGGGTTTGTAAAGCAGCGGGTGAAATTGAATCTTTCTATAAATCAATGGGGATTCGTGTGGGGATAAATGCGAAGTTCTGATATGGCAGTAATAGGTAAAGTATTTTTATTAACAGTTTCTTTCTTGGTGGGGGGGATGACGGCGTCGTTTGCTGTTTCGTTGCAGGGAACGGCGTCCGTCAACGTTACCAGTGATACCGCCGCAACGGCAAAAAATATGGCATTTGATGAGGCACGTCGTCAGATTTTAAATGATAAATTACGTCAGTATGCCGATGCAGATGCCGTGCGTGATGCAATAAACAAGGCCGGTGCAGATGAATTGGCAAATCTGATTCAATCGTCCAGTATCGATGGTGAACAAACATCAGATACAACGTATTCGGCATCTGTTTCTATGACAATTGATATCAATGCCGCACGGACGTGGTTGACACAGCATGAAATTCAAAATTGGTTGCCGACCGATGATGTGGGTGATACTTTTGTTGTTAACGTGACCATGAAAGATAAATTGATGGATTGGTCCGAATTGAACCGGGTGACACGTAATCGTGATATTATATTGGATGTGGTCAGTTTAAATGCAAATACGGCCCAGTTGAAATTGCCAAAGTCTAAACGGACAGACTTTACCATCGCCATCCGTGGCGCAGGGTGGAGGTACGCCGACCAAGACGGTGATTTGCGCATTTGGAAATAATTTTAGTTGTTATAATAAAAGAAAGGTGATGTGGTGAAAAATGTATGTGGTGTAATGTTGGCTGTGTTATTGTCGGGTGCGGCATATGCGGCAGATGACGTTGTGACGGAAAATGCGACAACGCTGAATTTGGCGGTGCGTCGTATCGGATTGGAATGGTCCAAAACAGATGTCAGAAATTCCGAATATTATCAAGAATCACCCGTATCTGCGTTAAAGGCAGACAGTCAAGACTTTATCAAAGGTGTGTTCGATACCGCATTGGAATATAATAAAAATCGCTTTCAATGGGATAATTCTTTGTTCATGGAATATGGGGAAACAAAATTAAAGCCATATGATGAACCCGTCACAGTCAGTGAAAATGCCGATGATATATTGTTTTCCAGTAATTTATCATATGCGTGCTGGGAATTTTCCGGATTTAAATTTGGCCCGACGGTTCGTGGGGCATACGATACAGAATTTAAAACCGCAGACAGTACGCCACGACAAAATATCTTGCGTGCCAATGCGGGTTTGTCATTATTTGATAACCAGATTATCAAAAGTCTATATTTAACCGGGGTGTATGAATATGACTTTACGTATGCCGGTGATCAGACCAGTAAAATGGCCGCAGAAATCGGTTGGCGTTTAGAGTATCAAGTCCGTGAAGGTGTAAAATTATCCACCAATGGATACTATCGTGAATATTTAAGTTATTCCGAATTTATTCCAACAGATTTGGAACGTGATTTAAGTGCCGTTGTGCGTATGGATACAAATTTATGGGGTGATTTAACCATGGGACCATATGTGCAATATCGTCGTGCCAGGGCGCGTGGTGTTGATGTTTACGGCAGTAATTTTATTATGGGAATTTCCTTTAACTATATTACATCTTTTGGATTGATGTAAATTTTTAAAAAATTACTTGGTTGGGAAATTTTTTGGTGTTAATATCTGGGGCGATGAAGGTAAATGCCCCAGATTTTTCTTTGGAACAAAAACTGTGTGACGGTTTGGTGGCCGGTGTTGATGAAGCGGGACGTGGGCCATTGTGTGGGCCGGTTGTGGCGGCGGCGGTTGTATTTCCACGATATGATGTGGATATTCCGGTTGTTATTCGTGATTCGAAAAAAATGACCGCAAAACAAAGGGCGGTGGCATGTGAATGGATTCAGAATAATACATGGTGGGCGGTGGGGCAATGTTCACCCGCCGAAATTGACGATTTAAATATTTTATGGGCATCTATGTTGGCAATGCGACGTGCGGTGGAATCTTTGCAGTGTTCGCCCCGGTTTTGTTTGGTTGACGGGAACAGGTTGCCGGATGGTTTGGTGGGGGAGCCTGTTGTCAAAGGGGATGGGTTGTCGATGTCAATTGCGGCGGCGTCAATTATCGCCAAAGAAACACGTGATAAAATAATGCGTGAATTGGCGTTGGAATATCCCGAATACGGTTGGGATAAAAATGCGGGATATCCCACACAATCGCATTTGCAAGCAATTGAAAAGTATGGTATAAATCAACACCACAGAAAAAGCTTTGGACCTGTTAAGGAAAGGATAAAAAATGAAATTGCGAACGATTGATAATTTGGATTTGCGTGGTCGGTATGTGTTACTGCGTGATGATTTTAATGTTCAAATTGTTGATGGTAAAATAACAGATGCGTTCCGTATCGAACAAAGTATGCCAACAATAAATAAATTGCGTGCCGCCGGCGCACGTGTTGCGATTGTGGCACATCGTGGACGCCCAAAAGGTGTGCGCAATATGGAATACAGTCTGCGTCCAATTGCAGAATATATGGGAATAAAACTGATTGATGATTGCTTGGATAAAGATTTTTTGGCGAATATGCAGGATGGGGATGTGGTTCTGTTGGAAAACGTTCGGTTTTATGCAGGGGAAGAGCAGAATGATGTTGGATTCGCAGCGGAATTGGCACGTGGATATGATTTGTTTATTAATGATGCCTTTGCGGTGTCCCATCGTGCGCATGCCAGTACCGTTGGCGTTGCAGAAATATTGCCGTCGTATGCGGGTGAACTGTTGGCGGCGGAAATAGAACATTTGTCGGTTGTTATGGACAATCCACAACGGCCTTTGCTGTCGATTGTGGCGGGCAGCAAGGTTTCAACCAAAATTGGCGTGTTAAAGGCATTGGCAAAATTGTCGGATACACTGATTATTGGTGGGGCGCTGGGGACGACATTTAATTATGCAATGGGGGGACGTGTTGGGAACTCTTTGTACGAAGCAGATCAAAAAGATACCGCATTGGAAATATTGGATTTCGCCAAGCAGAACAATTGTCGGGTTTTATTGCCGTTGGATAAAGGCGTCGCCAAAGAATTTGCACGTGATGCGGTGCGTTCCAATAAAGATTTTACAGAAATAGCAGATGATGATGTTATCATTGATGCAGGAATCCAGACGACCGAACGTGACGTGGCGGAAATTCGCACGGCACGTACCGTTATTTGGAATGGTACGGTTGGTATGGCGGAATGGGCGCCAACGTGGTCGTATGGTTCGTTTGCAATTGCAAATGCAATCGCAGAACAAACACGTGCCGGAAAATTGGACAGTATTGTCGGTGGTGGGGATACCGTCGCCGCATTAGAGGCCTGTGGCGTCAAAGATGATATTACATATGTGTCAACCGGTGGTGGGGCGTTCTTGGAATTTATCGAAGGGCGGACTTTGCCGGGTGTTGCGATTTTAGAAAACAATTAATTTAACAAAAAAAAGGAGTAAGCATGAAAATTAAACCTTTTGCAGGGGTCAGACCACCAAAAGAATTGGCCGCCGAAGTGGCATCACGTCCGTATGACGTTCTGAATTCGGTCGAAGCCAAAATGGAAGCAGGTGAAAAGTCTTTGTTGCATATTATTAAACCTGAAATTGATTTTGACCCAATCGCAGATGAACATTCGCAGCCGGTTTATGACAAAGCGGTTGAAAATTTCAAACTGTGGCAGGAACGTGGTTGGTTGGTCCAAGATGATGCCGAAATGTACTATGTTTATGCCCAGACGATGGATGGACGTACCCAATATGGATTGGTGGCGGCGGCAAATGTTGATGACTATATGACCGGCAAAATCAAAAAGCATGAATTGACACGTAAAGATAAAGAAGAAGATCGTATGATTCACGTTCGTATCCAAGATGCAAATATTGAACCGGTGTTCTTTGCGTATCCAGATGTTGCGGAAATGAACGAAATTGTTGAAAATATTGTAAAAAATCAAGCGCCAGAATATGATTTTGTTGCCGAAGATGGGTTTGGCCATACTTTCTGGGCGATTCGTGATGCGGCGGTAAATGCACGTATTACAGAAATCTTTGCGGAAATTCCGGCGTTGTATGTTGCCGATGGGCATCATCGTACGGCGGCGGCGGCTTTGGTTGGTGCAGAAAAACGTGCGGCAAATCCAAATCATACGGGGGCAGAAGAATATAACTATTTCTTGGCGGTGATTTTCCCAGAAAGTCAGTTAAAGATTATTGACTATAACCGTGTGGTAAAGGATTTAAATGGTCTGACACCTGCGGAATTTTTGGAAAAATTGTCCGAATCATTTGATGTTGTTGAAAATGGTGCCGAAATTTATAAACCAAATGCATTACATAACTTTGGTATGTATTTGGATGGCAAATGGTATTCTTTGACCGCCAAAGCCGGCACATATGATGACAATGATCCAATTGGTGTGTTGGATGTGACCGTATTGTCAAATTTAGTGTTTGATAAAATTTTGGAATTGGGCGATTTACGTACATCTAAACGTATCGACTTTGTTGGTGGAATTCGTGGTTTGGGCGAATTGCAAAAGCGTGTTGACAGTGGTGAAATGGTTGCGGCATTTGCGCTGTATCCGGTTACAATGCGTCAAATTATCGACATTGCAGATACAGGCAATATCATGCCACCAAAAACGACTTGGTTTGAACCAAAGTTGCGCAGTGGTTTGGTTATCCATAAATTGTCGTAAACAATATCTGTGTAAAATGGGGCGTTCGCCCCATTTTTTGTTGCAAATAAAATCCCACCAAATGGTGGGATTCTGTCCAATATATATTATTTGTTTTTATTTTGTGTTCTGAAATTAGAACTGAACATTCAAACGAACGCCCAATTCCGCTTTGACATCTGTGCCGTTCTGGGAATTTGCGTGTGATTCGTCAAATGTGTATTCGCCGTAAACAGCAACCTGGGTTGTGTCTGTCATTTGATATGCAGCGGTCAGGTTGACGATATATTCGTCAAAACCGTCTTCCATATCTTCTACAACCGCCATTAATTTGTTGATTGCGGCTTCTTGTGCTTTACCAGCAGTTAACATATGGTCATATGTTGTGTTGCCAGTGTCAATTTTGCCCAATCTGGTTGCCAGGCCTTCTACGCCGTTATCAGAATGGTGTTTGTATGTCAGACCACCACCAAATGACCAACGGTCATCCAACTGATAAAACATTTTCAAACCGGCATTGATTTCTGTTGTCGATTTCAAATCAACTGAGATTTCGTCTGGAAAACCAAATTGTCTGTTGTTAAACGACATTCCAAGAGCCTCGACATAAAAAGGCATACCTGTAACATCAATGCTGTTGTTGTCGTTGCCGAATGTGCGCAGGACTTCTACGAAAGCGGCGGTGCTGAATTTTGACCATTGTCTACCAAACTGCGTTCCAACGTGGAATCCCCAGCGACCATTTGAATAGTTATCATATGTGAAACCATCAATGTCATATGAACCGGACATTTCGCTGATTCCGCCCAACTGTGCGTCGGCATATAAATCCCATGCCCAACCGTCGGTTGTGTCAATTGCGCGGTATTTTAAACCCGCACGGCCCAAATGCATACCTTTACGACCAATGTCATCGTCGTGGGTATAACCAAATTTGGCATATGCTTCTAAGTTATCTAAAATACCATAGCCTAATTCTTCGTGCAGACGCCAGATTGGAAATTCTGTGGCGCCGTCATGTTGTTTTAATTGATGGGCTTTAGAAGCGTCGGCGATTTTATACATAACGCCCGCAGATGTTTTGGAATATGCTGCGCCTTGTTTTGGCATGTACAGCGGGTTTTCCAAGTTCGCTGCAATCGCAGGGGCCGCCAAGACCGACAATGCAACTGCTGCGCTGAATGTTTTTTTCATCATTTAACTCCTTGTTTTCGATGAAATGCCACACCCCCATTATTGGCAAGATGCGGGTACATATCCATACCGCCCATTATTGGCAACAGTATGTGTTTGTGATATGTACATTTCTATTCTTGCATGAGACTAGGACATATGTCAAAAAATCTTTTTTCTTGACAGGTGGGTTGAAAAATGTCACCGCATGATTTATAATTATAAGAGATGGTGATGGCGCAATTTTAATTTATCCCAATCAAAGGGGGGCAGGTATGCAGAATATGATGAATAATTCATTTGGAACGGTAAAAATTCCTGTCAGTCAACAAATCCAAAATCGTGTGGATGTGCGTGACAGAAATGCATTGGTGAATGCATATCTGAAAATGTTTTCAGGTGCGTCTTGGGTTCGTTGGACCAATGGCGATTCTGTGGGCCGTGCATGGCAAGGCGCATTGGAAATGTGTGGCGCTGTGATTGGGACAAAGCAAAAATCAAATAATTTGGCGGCGCAATATTTAAGTAATGTGTATGCGGCGCATAAAAAAATGTGGTCCAAAGTTATAATGACCAACAGGTACAGTGATACACATATTGATATGGCCGATGAAAAGCGGATGGAAAAACAAGCGCATGGCAAAAAATTACTGGGTGAAGGTTTGGCAGAAATCAATCTGATTTTGGCACGATATAATGAAATGACAGAAGAAAAGATTGATGTGCGTGCAACAAAAAGTGTCAAGCCGGCCGTGGGTGCGGTTAAGCAACAGCCGACACCACAACCGGTCGTCGCAAACGCTGCGGTAAATTCTGTGCCAAATGATGTACAGATGCCCTGTGGAAAAATGCAGAATGATTCACAATATGTGGCGTGGATATTGGCATTGTTGCTATATTTCTTGAACAAGCGTGCCACAACCGTTATGGACGGTCAAAAACGTGCCAAAATGGCGGTAAATCATGCAGGGGTGGCGGGACGTGTACGGCCCTATGTGCCACAGCGGTCGTCGATGCAATCGGCCCCAAAACCAATGGCCCAGCCCGAACAGTCAGATATGCCGGTTGTGGTGCGTGTGAAAAATGTCAATGTGCAACAGCAGATGGTGGCGGCAAAAAAACGTGTTATGCAAATGTCTGTCAATTTGCAACAGGATGTTTTGATGCGTATGTTAAATAATAAACGTCAGAATGTCGCATAACAAAACGGGATACAGATATGGATTTTGATTTTGAAAAAACTGTGGCGATGTTGGATGGAACATCTGCCCAAGATTTTGCAGCCAATCAGATAACCGATAAAGATCGTGAAATTATTGCGCATGGAATTGATATGCTGTTCACGGGGTTGGCGTTGCGTGAATGGTTGGGACGGATTACGTTGGGTGAATCTTGGATGCGGGCGTTCGATGCGTTGCGGGATACTGTGTTTTCGATACCTGTGAAAAATTTGATGACCGATTGTGTGCGTACCATGGCGTTTGATTATATTCGTAAAAAGAAAATTCAAATGACGGCCATTGCGCATACAAATGAATATATAAAATGTCCGCCGGATAAATATGCCACTTGGATGGGCAGTGCAGAAACAAAAATTAATGACGGTATAGAGATTTTGCGCCGTATTATTATGGATTTTCAACCATGTGTCACATATGCAATGACCAGTCGGGCCAGTATGACAGGCATACAATTGCGTGCGGAAAATATGCGTGAACATGACCGTGACAGAATACACGACAGAAAAAAATAACACCGCCATTTTGGCGGTTTTATTTTTATCTGTTTGTTAATTGTAATTCAATGCGCCGATTTTGTTGTAATGATTTGGCGTCACTGCCCAATTCAATGGGGTGCAATTCGCCAAAGCCACTGGGGATTAAGCGACGCCTGGATACACCGGCATTTGCCAATTCATTCACAACGGCGGTGGCACGTAATAATGATAATTCCGTGTTGTTTTTGTAATCGCATGTGCCGGGGATGACGGCTTTGCTGTCGGTGTGGCCGTCAACACGGATAATCCAATCGATATCGGTTGGGATTTTGTTTTCCATGTCTTTGATAACACTGGCAATTGCGTGCAATTGTTTTTTGCCGGCGGGACTTAATGTGTATGCGCCACTGGGGAATAAAATGTCGCTGTTGACGATAAAGCGATCGCCTTCGGTTGTGATGGTTGTGCGATCCCCCATGGCCAATTTGACCGCTTTGTAAAAGTCAGATTGATATTTCGCAACATCGTTTAATTCTGCGACTTTATCCGCCAATGCACGGTTCAGACGTGATGACATTTCAACATATTGGATTTCTTGGTTGCGTGATTTTTCTTCGGCCGCATCTAATGCCGATTGTAATGTTGCCAATTGTTCCAACAGTTGTGTGCGCTGGGCCACCATGTCTGCCTCTAAACGATTGCGTTCTTGCTGTAACTGGGCGGTTTTGGCTTTGTCTGCGTTTGCTTGGGTTAACTGTTTTGTTAAATCGGCAATCATGGCTTGGGTTTGGGCATCTTGGGTTTGTAATTGCGCCAATTTGTTTTCATATGCCGTGGCCAAATCGTTAATGCTGCGGTTGGCTTCGTCCAATTGTGTGGCCAGATTGGTATTCTGGCGGGTTAAATTGGTGATTTCTGTCTGTGCCAGTGTCAGCATGCGTTTGGATGCTTGTTCGTTCGTGGTGATTTGTTCGATTGTGGCCGCTTGGGATGCGTTGGCTTGCCGTAATTGGGCAATCGCTTTGGCGCCAGATGATTTGTTAAAGACACTGGTCGTGGTCCATAAAAACACAAACACAATCATCAAAAATATCAATATGATGACCAAATTGGAAAACAGGTCTACGAAACCTGGCCATGCATTGGTGTGTGTGCGATAACGAAAGTTCATCATGGTTGCTCTCTCTCGGTTTTTAATTTTTTGCCGGTGATTATTCGTTTAAAGAATCACTGACGTTTTGTATAGTGCGTGTCAATTCACGGGTTGCCAGGTTTATCTGGGGCAGAACCGTGGCAATATCTTCGGTTGACACCGCGTGTGTATGCGCAGACAGATAGTCTTCTAATTCACGGAATATGGCATTTTGGGCAAACTGAACCTGGATTCCCAAGAATCCAATAACCAAACTGCCCCCCAATCCCAACAAAGAACTGGTGAATGCGGTGGCCATGCCGGCCAATGGACGTGACAGACCAATTTGCATGTTGTTCAGTACCGTTTCGTCCGAAAAATCTAAATTACCAATCAGGTCTGCAAAACCACCAACCGTCAAAATTAATCCCCAAAATGTCCCCAACAGACCCAAAAATATCAAAGTGTTTGTGACATAACGTACAGATTCACGTGAATCTTCAAAGCGCAATAATATCGTGTCCATTAACCCATTTAACGTTGTTGCGGATATACGACGTGGACGTGTTGATAACATTTGTGCCACAGGGCGCAACAGTCGTGGCGGTAAATCAATTTTGCGTCGACCATATGTGTATTCGAACAGCCATTTGTATTCGGGTAATAATTGAAACATTTGTACAAAACACAGCCCAATTCCAAACAGGGTCGTGCCAATGATAACGCCGTTTAACCATATGTTTGCAGATGATATTTCCAAAAATTCGGCGCCAAAATATACCAATCCCACAACCAATAATGTGGTAAATATCGTCATACGATTCAAAGCACCGTGAAAATGTCTTGTCATTGTAATAGACCCCCGTTTAATGAAATCATAGTAAATTTTTGAAAACCGTGTCAACAGGTTTATAAATTGAATGGTGTTATATTTTTTCTGTGTTCGGGTTCAAACTTCGTTGGCACTCGTTTTCACCAACTAGCGGGTCGAACCCTGTGTTCGGGTTCAAATCCCCATGTTACACATGGTTTAATAAAAAACGCCGCACAAGGCGACGCTTTTTATTAAATCTGGCGCATCCAGAAGGATTCGCTCGCACGGCACGATGTGCCGGCTGTGCGCAAACCGTAACGATTTCACTACACTTTGTTTGTGAAATCTACTTGTTTTCGAACCCTCTGGTCGGGTTCAAATCCCCATGTTGTACATGGTTTAATAAAAAACGCCGCACAAGGCGACGCTTTTTATTAAATCTGGCGCATCCAGAAGGATTCGAACCCTCAGTCTTCTGATCCGTAGTCAGATGCTTTATCCAGTTAAGCTATGGATGCAACGGATTGTTATTTTATACCTTTTTATTTTAATTGCAAGTAAAAATATCTTTATTTTGTTTTTTGTTTTATCCCATGACATAATTCATTGTAATGACTGCGACAAACGGATTTATAATTGCTGTCGCCCAAGGCAAATTGGTCGCCATAACGGATAACTTTCCCGTTCGAGTCAAAGCGTAGGTGATGGGTCGCTAATTTCATACACCCAGTTATTTGGCATGTAGAATCCATGCGGTGTAATTTTGCGCCAACTTCAATTAAACGACGGGATGCGGGAAATATCGACTCGTTACTGTCCACCATCAGGCCGTAACACATTACAATTTTGTTCTGTTGGTCGGCAATGTGTACCAGTGTATCAATGTCTGCTTCGCCAAAGAATTGAACTTCGTCAACTAATATCACCTTGGTGTTTGGGGCGGGGTGATAAGATTGCAGATTGGGCAGTGCGTTTGCATCGCATTCCAGACCAATTCGGGATACAATTTTTTGTTTGCCAAATCGTTCATCGTATGCGGGTTTAATAACTTCGACTGCGTTGCCATTGCGACGCATGTTGTATGCGTTTATTATCAGTGCAGCGGATTTAGAGCTGCTCATGACACCATAATGAAAATGCAGGTTGGCCATTTGAATTCCTTTTTATTTTTTAAGTGGTTGGTATGGTCATGGACTTTAATCGTTGAATGCGTTGCTGAATCGGTGGGTGGGTCGCCATGATGTTGCCAATAAATGAACGGGGGCTGCCCGGAAAGGCAATGCATGCCGCAGACATGGATTTGATGGCGTCCAATGATTCAACCCGGGAATCGGTGGATATTTTATGCAGGGCAGATGCCAATGAATCGGGATCACGGGTAATATATGCGCCCGTCGCATCCGCCATGTATTCGCGGTTGCGCGATACGGCCATGCGTAATAATGGCGATATTATAAAGTTAAATACCATAAATGCCAACCATACCATTAACAGTATTGTGCCATAATTGCTTTGGTTGTCGTTGTCGGATGACCGGGGGTGGCGGGCATATATTATATGGCGCCACAATATGTCGGATATGTATACAGTGACACCAATGCCGGTTATAATTAACATGTCCAAACGTATGTCACGGTTGCCAATATGTGCCATTTCGTGTGCAATAACACCACGCAATTCGGCGGGGGACAGTTTTTTGATAATGCCATGTGTTAATGCGATGGATGCGTCGCGTGGTGTGCGACCCGTCGCAAAGGCGTTCAGTGATTCGTCCGGGATAATGTATACCCGTGGTGTTGGCAGACCCGCCGCCAAAGCCGTATTTTCAACCGCACGAAAGATTTCCCGATTCTGTTTGTCGGTGGGTGATATTTCATATGCGCCGGCGGTGTGTAACATCATGCTGTCACCAAAGGCCCATGATATAACCATCCAGATTGCACATATTATCAGGGTGGGTACAGCAACCGAAATGGTTGTGTTTATTGCGTTTGGCATTGGTGTGACCGCCCATGTAAATAAAAAAACCAAGCCGATAAAAATGCATGGGAACATTACAACCAGTAATGCCGTTGTAATATTATTGTGGCGTATATGATCGTAAACGGTTGTGATTTGTGTCATGTGATTGTTGTCCTGGTCCTGTGTGTAAGGTTTAGCATAAATAAAAAATTAAGTCATGAAAAAAATACATGGTTGATTACTCATATTATTTGTATTTTGTGTTAATGTGTGATAATATTATTTTTATGAAAGCAGGAATTTTTTTTTACATATTTATGTCGTTTATGTGGATGGGGGCGGCATATTGTGCGCCCGGCGACAGTAAATTGATTTATCATGATTTTCCCAAGACGATGAAAGATGTGTCTTTTATTGATATGTTGGAATTAAAGACCAAAGGGTACGAACCATGGTTTGATAAAAAAGTGTACACCGGTATTACATTAGAGAAAAAAACGGCTGTGGCCGCAGATGCAGCGGGGGCAGATGAAGGGACGGATTATTGTGGGGAAAAGATTTCATGTAGGTTCGGGGATGAGCTGGGTAATACCGGCATCAAACAGGCAATTTTTAGGGGTATTAATACGGGGGTGGTGTGTGAAAAGGATAAGAAAGTGGATCTGATGGGAGTATCTCGTACTTGTGTTCATTACTGTGTGTTAGATGATAAAAAGAAGAAATTGTCTGGTGATTTATGCTTTTATGCCAATGTGGATGGGGAGATTGCGCCGATAAATCCTACTACCTATGTGGGATTAGGGTCTAAAAACCATAAAATTATTTTTGTTGGTGTGGAGAAAAGTGTTGAGGAAGGTGATAAAGTAAAATGTGGGGATAAGTTGGGTAAGATTGCAGATAAAGAAAAATTCTTTTATTGTGTGGTGTCGAATGGCGGTTAGACAATGAAATCAATGTTTGGGATTGTTTTTTGTGTGTCATTGGTGGCGGGCGTGGCGGTTGCCATGCCGGCGGTTGATGGTGCGGTTGTGCGCAGCGCAAAAAAGAGTTTGTTAAAGCCAATGGCATTTGCCAAGACCGTTGATGAACTTACATTTGCAGAGCAGATGGATATAAAAGCGACTGGGTATGAATCGTATAGTGGGCTGACAGCGTATCAGTATCTTCATTTTGTCGCACAAGAAGAAGTGGCGCATGAATCTGTTGAGGCTTACTTTAAAAATGAAGAACTGTGCAAAGGTGGGGATGCAAAAGCATGTGCATTTATAGCCGAGAATGATGAACAAACTGCGGTGTTAGATCGCAATAGTGGGATGGAACAAGAAACGGATCAGTCTTATTGTTTTGTTCGGCATCCGGATTACTTTGAGGGACAAAAACTGCCCGTGGGTATGCCTGTTGATTTAGATTTGTTAGAATCGCAAGGTCCAGATTCCAGAAGCGGAAGTATTATCAGGTATACCAGGCGTGGATATATGGCGAGTCCATATGGTTGCCGACAGACATTGACGTCTTTACAAAGAGATGGCCAGTTGCTGTGTGGCGACGCCACAACACATCGCCCACATGTGGGGGTTGATGTTGGAATGGGGGAGTTCTTTTTTCAAACACCTGTATTTGCTACGGCAGATGGGGTGGTGGTTTCTGTGGGGTGGGTGACCCCATCGTCTGGATTGCTGATAAAGATAAAACATGATAATGGGTTTTATTCGCAGTATATGCATTTGGATCGGGTTTTTGTGCAAAAAGGACAACAGGTATCTGCAGGGTGCGCCATTGGATTAATGGGTGATACCGGTGGTAACAGCGAGGTTGCCAAATCCGGAACACCCAGAATGGGAAAGGATGTGGCGCATTTGCATTATGAAATAGGATATTCAGGATCGGCAGGAAGCGTGACGGCGCCAGATGGGCAAATAATTTCGATTGTTAAAGGTGAGAAGAATTGTTCCCAAAATTGTGAAACAGAACGGAGTAAGTTTGGGAACAAGATTAAGCCCAATGATTTTATGATTGTATATGAAAATTGATGGTCGTTTATTTCGATTCTTGACGCCTGAACAGACAGGATTGTTGGGGAAAATGATATAATGTGCGGGGCAAAATGATTGTGTTGGGCGTGTTTCATATATACAGAATATAAGTCAGGAAAAGTGTCGGGGGGAATGAGAATTTGTGTTGGGTTTTTGGCTGTGCTGTTTACAATGGCGGGTGTGGCGGTTGCCATGCCGGCGGTTGATGGTGCGGTTGTGCGCAGCGCAAAAAAGAGTTTGTTAAAGCCAATGGCATTTGCCAAGACAATTAGTGATATGCCAATGGAAGACCGTTGGGCGATTGAGGCAGAAGGTTATTTGCCGTATGAGTCTGTATATGATGCATCGGGGCGGTGTATTAAAAACTGTGCGTATCCGGGGATTACATTACGGGAAGAAATAGAGAGAACGCAACGTGCCACCAATCAATTGGTGTACGATTTATGTATGGATAACGGTGGTACACAGGAAGAATGTGCAACTGATGGACCGGGCGGGGGGCAAGATAGACCTGGATCTGGGGCGGGCGGTGGCGGTTCGGCTGGCAGCAGTTCGGGCGGCGGCAGTTCGGGCGGCAGTGACATTGCAAGTGTATTTGACAGCCCGATATCGGAAGCGGATGTGCCGACTTTGCATGTTGCTTCAATCCCTGGGCAGCGCAGGGGCAATGCTAACCAAAGTACATTCCATCCCGGGGTTGATATGGCGGTAGAAGAGGGGACGCCTGTTCATGCAATATATGGGGGTAAGGTGCTGTTTGCGGGGCCTGGGACTTATGGTGGTGGTGCGGGGTGTTTTGTTAAGATAGAACACATAATCAATAATAATACATATTATTCCCGGTATTTGCATTTGAAAGGTGATCAGCAGGAGGGGCAGGCGGCAACCAACTGTGAAATAAATGTTTCGATGAATCAATCCGTTGAAAAAGGCGAACAAATTGCGCTTTCTGGTAAAACGGGAAGGGGAACCGGTGCGCACCTGCATTATGAGATGTTTGTTAATGATGGAAATAGTAAGCCGATGTATATAGATATGTTGGGTTCGGCTCAGGATTGGGCTGAGGTCAATCAGAGCAGGCGGGACAATGGATATACCGGGTGGTCTTATAAAGCAGATGGCGAAAGGCGTAATTTGTTGGGGCGGACATATATAGTGAAAAAAAGCAGTTCAAATGTTATGATAACCAACTGTAGAGAAAGTCCAGATAGCCATACACCGAACAGCGGCAAACCCGGCAGTGGGTGTGGAACCGACGATAAAGTGTGTATATGTATTACAAAAAGTTTAAAAGGTTGTACTGGGGTTTATTAGTGCATTATATGTGGTGTGATTTTGTCGTGTGGGTCAGATGTTTTGACGTTTGAATTTGACAGAAAAACTGCCGTTGTTTATTGGGGAACATGATATAATGTGTGGGGCCAGTATGCTGTTGGTGGCCCAATCTGGAAATTTGATTTTTAATATGCCACTGGCGCCCGTTATGATGGTGGCGGTGCGTGTGCCGGATGTCGCCAATTCCATTATGGCGTGCCATGCTTGCTCTTCGGTTAATTGATGTAAATCCAATGTCGTATGTTCAGGAATTGGGCGATGTTGTGGAATGCGGGTCGACATGTGTAATTGGCGACGAACCGAACGACGGGTCGCATCGTCAGATGCGTGAAATTCCGCACCAATCATTTCTGCAATATCTTGGTCTGTCAACTGTTTCATTTGTGCGCCCGAATAAATACCAATACACGTTCAATGCCCGTCAGGTCATTTTCACTGCGTAATAAATCCCATCCGTTGTGAATAAAGATGTTTTTTATATCTGGGCCTTGGTCTGCGCCAATTTCCGTGTACAATTTGCCGTCATTCTTTATCCATTTGTGGGCGTTTTTGGCAATGGATTCGTATGCCGCCAATCCATTGTTTTTTGCATATAATGCCATTTTTGGGTCGTGTAATGCCGCATCGTTAACACGGGGGTCGTTGTGGGCAATGTATGGCGGATTTGATACAATTATATCGAATTGGTCATGTGTTTTACCAATGTGTTCAAAAGATGCGTGGCGGGTTTGTATCTGTTTGGACAGTCCCAAAGATTTTATGTTTCGGCGTGCAATACGCAATGCGCTGCGGGATTTATCAATTGCCAGCCCCGATGAATTTGCAATATTTTTTACCAATGCGCATATGATGCACCCCGTTCCCGTCCCCAAATCCAAAATGCGCACGGGACTGTCATCTGTTTTGTCCGATATAACGGCAGATACCAATGTTTCTGTGTCGGGGCGGGGGTCCAATGTGTGCCGGTTGGTGTAAAACTTTAACCCATAAAACCATTTTTCATGAATTATTTTGGCCACAGGTACGCCACGACGCAATAAATACGCAAAGTACAATGTGCGCAATTTAGATAATTTTTTATATTTGTCCGTTATAATCCGGGCGGCACGAATGCCACCAGACGTTTGTAAAATTGTGAAGGCTTGATTTATTTCCATAAAGGCATTATAATCGGTGTTATGGAAAAAGCAAAAAATATTATGAATGCAAACAATCTGACACGTATGGTGTGGGCGTTGGCGGCACTGTTGATGTCGATTGCGATTATATTGGTTGTGACACGACAAACGTCGTCGTCCAATCGTGATGTGTCCGAATGTGTATCTGTTGTGGCGGTGGAATCCGGTGATACTTTGTCGGGCCTGTTGTTAGAGCAGGGGTTAACCCATAACGATGTTAATGTGATTGCAAAAGTTTTGAAATCTGATGCGGATATCGCAACGTTGCGTGCAGATCGTGACAGGTTGGAATTTGTGCGTGCGCATGATACGGCACCTGTGTCAAAAATTGTTGTTGTGCCATCCCCTTGGCGTCAGGTTGAATTGACGTGCGGGGCAGATGGGGTATGGAACTGTAAGACCGTGGATATTGAACGTGATACCCGGGCCGTTTATCGCAGCGGTGAAATTTTAGATGGTGACAGTTTTTACTTGGCGGGCCAACGTGCGGGCGTGCCGGCCGGAATATTGGTCGATGTGTATGATTTGTTGGCATTTGAAATGGACTTTGAACGTGATGTGCGGGCGGGTCAGAAATTCTGGGTCGTGTATGAAGAAAACTTTTCAGAAGGTAAAAAAATTGATAATGGTCGGGTTTTGGCGGTTTCGTTCGAAGCACTGCGTGGGGAAGTGCAAATGTACAGATTCAGAAAATCTGATGGGACAACCGGATATTATGACGCCGAAGGTAATGGTGCAATTAAGTCTTTGAAACGTACCCCAATTAATAATGCAAAAGTGACCAGCAGTTTTTCTAAAAAGCGTAAACATCCGGTGTTGGGATTTACACGGGCGCACAAAGGTGTCGATTTCCGTGCGTCAACCGGAACACCAATCCCGGCCGCAGGGGCGGGGCGTGTCGTGGCGCGCAGTTATAATCGTGGGCATGGAAACTATGTAAAAATTCGCCATAATGGTTCGTATGAAACATTGTATGCCCATATGTCAAAGTTCGCCAAAGGGGTAAATGTCGGTACAACTGTGCGGCAGGGACAAACAATCGGATATGTGGGGTCAACGGGTATATCAACGGGGCCACATTTGCACTATGAAATTATCAAAGATGGGGTGCATGTGAATCCTATGACCGTAAAGTTGCCCGCAATCAGTAATCTGGGGAAAGATGACAAGAAAAAATTTATCGAATATCGTCAGAAATTAGATGATGGTATCGAACAATTAAAAAAGAGACCAGAACTGTATATTCAATTGTGATAAAATAAATCGCCCCATGTGGGCGGTTTTTATTTCTTGGTGGCACGAAATACAGACCACAACCATGCAATTACAGACCAACCGAAAACCCAACTGGCCAAACGGACGGCGTGCATTTGGGGTTTGCCGTGTCCATTTTGACGTGCAATCCATGCGGGGGCGCATATAACGCCAATAATAATCAAAATGGCAACAGTGTATTTGATAACCATAACACAATCAGTCCAATAAATCTGGGCAAAGATTCGTTGAATTTCGTACAGAATTCTGTTCATGTTGTGTCCGTTATTTAATGTAAAACAGGGGGCATATGCCCCCCTGTATTCATTCCAATGGGATTATATACCATATTTTGCAGAATTGTCCAGTTCTTCTTCGATACGGATTAACTGGTTATATTTTGCCATACGGTCCGTGCGTGACATTGAACCTGTTTTGATTTGGCCCGCATTTGTGGCAACGGCCAAGTCTGCAATGGTGGTGTCTTCGGTTTCGCCACTGCGGTGGGAAATGACAACGCCATAGTTTGCATCTTGGGCCATTTTGATTGCACGTAATGTTTCTGTCAAAGAACCAATTTGATTTACTTTGATTAAGATTGCATTTGCAACGCCCGATTGGATGCCACGTTCCAAACGGATTGGATTGGTTACAAACAAATCGTCGCCAACCAATTGACAGCGTGCGCCAATCAGGTCGGTTAACTTTTTCCATCCCGCCCAATCTTCTTCGGCCAATGCGTCTTCAATAGAAATAATTGGATAATCGCCAATCAATGTTTCATAGAATGCAATCATTTCGTCGGACGATAATTCTTTGCCTTCGAAATGATATTTGCCATCACGATAGAATTCTGATGATGCAACGTCCAAACCAATTGATACCTGTTCGCCAGGTACGTATCCCGCAGAACGTATTGCCGCCATAATTGTTTCCAACGCTTCGTTGCAGGAATTAAAGTTTGGCGCAAAGCCACCTTCGTCGCCAACGTTTGTGGAATTGCCATCTTGTTTTAATATCTTTTTCAAATGATGGAATATTTCAGAACCCATACGGATGGCTTCGAATTCGGATTTTGCACCATTTGGAATAATCATAAATTCTTGGGCGTCTAAACCGTTGTCTGCGTGTGCGCCACCATTGATGATGTTCATCATTGGACGTGGCAGTACGCATGGATTGGCGTTGCCGTAAATTTCAGCAATATATTTATATAATGGCATATGTTTCGCATTTGCAGATGCATGTGCCAATGCCAAAGATACCGCCAAAATAGCGTTCGCACCCAATTTGTCTTTGTTTGGTGTTCCGTCCAACGCCAACATCTTTTCATCCAATGCGGTTTGTTCGGTTGCGTCCATGTCAATTAAAGCAGGGGCAATAATTTCATTTACATTGCGAACGGCGGTTAATACGCCTTTGCCCATATATGCATCGCCACCGTCACGTAATTCCAATGCTTCAAAAGTTCCTGTGGATGCGCCACTGGGGACCGCAGCACGACCAAATGCGCCGCCAGATAATTCAATGTCGCATTCAATTGTGGGGTTGCCACGGCTGTCCATAATTTGACGTGCGTGAACTTTTTTGATTTTAAACATACTTTTTCTCCTGTTTGTTACTGTGATAAAGAATTTCGTCTTGCCTTGACATGACGAAGTGTGCCATAATATAAGCACAATTAGGATTGGATGAAAATAAAAAAATGATAAAACAGTTAATTTCTTTTGCCTGTTGCTTGTTGCCAATAGGGGCGGGTGCCGCAGTCGTTGTTAATCCCGAAGGTTCAAATGCGTTTGTTTCAACAACACAAGATGCATGGGTTAATGCAGGTGGGGGCAGTATAACAATTAATTCACCCCAGGTTATCAGTCTGGTTGCAGATAATGGTTTTACAATGCCCGGTGCAATGTATGTCGGGGCAAATAATGATCAGGGTTCACAGGATGGAAATCTGTATGTGCTGAATACCGTTGGTGCGGGGACAAAAACCTTTACCGTGTCAAATGGTGGGGCGGTCTCCATTGGTACAATGTTACAGGTGTTGGATGGATGGACATTGGGATTGCGTGGAACAACCACAGGGGCCACTTTTAATTTTGGTGAAATCAACAATGGCGGTTCGATTGTTGCGCAAAATGCGTTGGAATTTACATCTGGGGCGATTGTTAATAATGGTGTATTGGATATTGTAACCGAAGAAGATATTGATGTGGGGGCCGTTGCGGTTAATTCGGGTAATGTAAATTTGACTGCAGGTTTGGCTTTGGATATGGATGGTTTTGTAAATAATGCAAATACGACCAATGTTATTGATGCCGGTACAAATTTACAGGTTGCGGGTACCGTGCAAAATAATGCGGGAAATTTGAATATTGTGGCCGGTGGTGATATTGATATTTATGATAATTTGGAAAATTCGGGTGCGGGGTTGTCTGTGCGTGCCGATTCTTTGGTTGTAGATGGCACAATGAAAAATGATGCCGCCGATGGTAATTTGACATTGAATTTGGACCGTTGGACCGTCACAGGTGGTGATGAAGGTACTTATTCATTTGTTAATAATGGTAATTTTGATGCGGTGGTGTCGGGCACAACATACTTGGCGTATGGTATGAATTTGTCCGGAATGGCGGTTGATAATTCATTCAGTTTGGATACAGGTGAATTAGATTTTGGGCCGAATGCATCATCAGATACATGGTTTTCGGCTTTTTCCAATAAATTAAATGATTTTAATTTGGCCGTACGTGACGGTGATATTAACTTGGTTGCATATGAAGCGGGTGTCTTGAACGGGGCCGATGGCAATACCAATGCGGATATGAGTTTGTTGGCCCAGAATGTGTATTTGACAAATGTGCGCAATAATGGTGCCAAATTGGTTATCAAGGCGGCAGATTTGGATTCTGGGTATGATGTAGTACAGCCCGCCGTTGTGACTGTGGTTGGTAATATTGGTGTGTTGAATCAGGTTGTTGGTGCGGCAGGGTCGGAAACGCAACTGATTGCATCAAATCGGTTGATTATACTTGGCGCCGTTTCCAACAGTGGTAATATGACATTAAATTCGAATAATGTCGAAATTTCTTCGAATGGTGGTAATGCGGTGTTGGCGTCGGTGTCTAATTCCGGGGCGGGGGCTGTGTTGAATATCAAGTCTTTGACCGACAGGTCCGGTGTCGTTGTCATCGAAGGAAATTTGACCAATACAGATGGTGTGGTTAATGTAAATGCGAAAAATATCGCCATTGGCGGTACATTGATTAATAACAGTGGTACCATGAATGTCGTTGGCTCGGACTTTGATGACAGTTCGGTATTTTTCGGTGGCCTGAATGCAAATGGTGGCACAATTAATGTAGATGCTTTGGCGGGCGGTGTTGATGTAAACAGTGCTGTGACGGTGTCCAAAGGTGTTTTGAATTTGGGTTCAAATGTTCGCAATTTGTCGGTTAATGGCGCAATTCAGGTTGACGGTGATGTAAATGCAACCGGAAATCCAACCGTTGGGGCGGGGGATATGAATATCGCCGCATCGGGCAGTCAGGCGTTTGTTATGAATGGTGCGGCAATCGTTGTCAAAGGCGATGTTAATGTCGTTGATGATTCTGTTGCACGTAATATCCAATTTGATGCGCCTTTGATTACGATTGATGGTGGTGCAAATGTTGCCAATAAAGGATACTTGGTATTGGGGACGGATACGGCGTCCGCTGTAAATGTTGAAAATGTGGTTGATTTTTCAAATGGCGGAACATTGGAAACGTGGGCAAACAACTTTACGGCCGGTGCGATTAATGGAAATGGATTGTTCATTACGCATGGTGAAAATATTATTGCCGATGCGGGTGATATAGATGTTGTTGGTGGTTTGGTGGTCGATTCGTTGCGTGCCGATGTGCCAACAACGGGATTGGTGGTGCGTGACACAAATACTTTGAATGTCATAACCCAGGCAGATGGGGCGGATATTAATTTTGCAACGGTTGATGTGGCGGCGGGACATAACTTAAAAATTACATCGGCGGATGAATTAAATGTGGCCGGTGGATTTACCAATGCAGGCGATGCAACCGTTGTGGCGGGGGCGATTGTTGGTGGAATGTTGACCAATACCGGTAATATGTCTGTTGATGGTTCCGATATTACATTTGCCGGTGTCAGCAATACGGGCGAATTGTCTTTGACCGTATCAGATGGTGATGTGTATTTGTCGAATGTGACAACGTCGGGTGATTTTGGTGTCACGAATGCCACAAATGTGGTTATGGATGCATTTAGCCAAACGGCCGGGACGTCTGATTTGTATGCCGCAAATATTTCTGCCCAAAGTTTTGTTGTCAATGGGGCGACGGGTACCATTGCAGACGTTACGGCGGGATTGATGGATATTGACGGTAATGTGCGTGTGGCCGGTAATGTCAGTCAGGGTGGAACAGACGCTATGTTGAATTTGGCTGTGGCCCAATTAAATGCAAACAATTTGTTGTGGGGGGCGAATTTTGCGGTTCTGGCGGGTAATGCGACATATGATATTGGCACAAATGTTGCAATTACGGGTGATGTTAATGTGTCCGATGGCGCAAAGTCCACATTCACGTTGGGGGGTGAATTCAGTGCGAATGATTTAACCAGTTCGGGTGACTTTGCCGTTGATGCGGGTCGTGGAATTAAATTACAAGATGTTGTTATTGATAATGGCACCGTGACGTTTGATTCTGCAGCGGTTCTGACAGATGTGGCATCGTTGACAATTAATGGTGGTAATTTAATCTTGGACGGTGCCGGTTTTGTGACAGATACGGCAATTGATACCGGGGCGATGCTGTACCAGCAATATGCATCGGATTTATCTGCCAAAGATATCAATGTTGTGGCAAGTGATTATACAATGACAATGTCTGCGTTGAATGTGGCGGGAATTAATCAAAATGGCCGTATGGTTATCAATACCAATACAATTGACGTTGCGGGTGATATTGTTGCGTCTGATTTACGTTTTGTTGCGCCGGTGGATAATTCCGGGAATACGTTATGGCAGAATGTAAATGTCGGGGGCAGTGTTTCCGGTGGTGTTGAATTTATTGGTTTGGAAAAAATGACTATTGCCGGCGATTACACGTTTGATACAAACAGCAAATTGAATGCGGCGATATTGCCATATGGTAGTGGAATTGATTTAAATACGACCGATATCAATTATTGGGCCAGTGTCAGTTTAAATGATGATGATACTTTGGGGCGTATTACCAATGCAACTGATGGTTCTGCGTTGATAAATGTTGGTGGTTCTTTTAAATCCGGTGCTGTGTATGATGATGCGGCATTTGGGTTGAATAATACCGCCGCCGCATTGGGTGAAGGTCAGATTGGTATTTCTTTGTTCGATGTTGTTGATCAAGGTACGGCTATTTGGTTGTTGCATGCCGATAATGGTGTTTATAATTTCAGTCAATTGGAACAAATGCGCAATTTGAATGTGAATTTCTGTAATGCGGATGGTTCGGTATGTTATAACTATTTGGATATGATTGATGCCAATAATGGTTCCGGTGCAGATGGTGCGGACAAAGAAGATTTGCCGGCATATGTGTCTGTGCGTGATACCGATTCGGATGGTACGGCGGACAGTTTGTATGTCGTGTTCGATCCACGCTTTGGCGGCCCGGTTTTATTGGAAAATATGAAGATTCAACCAATTGTTGCACGTGAATCATATCATACCACAGGCGAATATGTGTCTGCGGGTGCATTGGATGATTTGTTGGTCGGTCAGGTGCATGATAAAAAGTTCTTTAATCGTACGCCGATTGAAATAATTCCATTGGTTTTTGCAGATTCCAATATATCGAATATGGCAAACGAATTGTATAATCGTATGGAATATTATGTTGAAACATCTGATGGGGCGCCTTTGGCCCGGTTCAGCCGCCTGTTCCAAGTGCGTGAATTGGAACAAATTGCCGGTGGCATTGCGTTGGAAGAACATACGTCTTTCCGTTCGTTCGAAGATCGTATGTTTGATGAATTTATATGGAATCGCAATCGCCAATTGAAAAAGGCATGGGTTGATGTCGATTATGGTATGTTCTATCAGAATATTGATGATAACAAGCATACAGATGGTCATCGCTTTGCGATTTCGGGTGGATTCGATTGGCAAGAATCAAACACATTGGTTTTGGGTTTGACGGGCCGTGTGTCGCATACCGCATCCAAAGCGTCCGATGCAATGGATGTCAGCTATGCTGATGTGTCGCAAATGGGTGATGTTAAAATTGATGTTGCCGATACAAATATTGCCATGGGTGGATATTTGATGAAGATTTTGAATGAAAAATCACGTCTGTATGGTAATGCGTTTGCGAATTTGCACTTCTTTGATGTGGATCGTTTCCAAACATATGTTGACCCAATCGAAGGCGATGGTATGGCATTCAGTTTGATATCCGAATGGGGATTGATGCACGATATATTGAACCAATACATTGTTGGGAATGCGTATGCACGTGTTGGCTATAACTTTGGGTTCAGTGTGAAAGAGCAGGTCAAAGATGAGGATTATATGCATTTGAAATCTGATGGATATATGATTTTGACACCGGGATATTCTTTGACGGCACAAAAGAAAATTTATCCATCTGCATGGTTCCAAATCAGACCATATGCATCAATTGGTGTTGAATATGATGTTTTGGGTGCGCCCGATTATGCAGAATATAAATTTTCGGTTGCGGAACGCTTTACAAATTATGATATCGATATAAACCCATTGTGGGCGAATATTGGTGGTGGTGTGGAAATGCTGTCGGCGCATGGGGTTCAATTGGGATTGGATTACCGGTACCAATATAACCAAGATATTCAATTACATAATATCAAGGTTTCTGGGTCATACAGATTCTGATAAAAATCCCCCGTCGTTTGACGGGGGTGTTGTTTAGAATTAAGAATTTATTTGAATTTTGGTTTATTTTGTTTTATAATATGTGTGAATCAACAGGGATGTTGGCTCGGGGACGTAAGAAATCCTTTATCATTGCGATGTTCTTTGGAGCATTGAATCCGACTTTGGCAAAATAAGTAAACCAAGGCGCGGATGCGCTTTTTATTTTGCGTTGTTTCTGCCCGATTTTGGTCGGGGGGCCTGTGGCTATACAACAGCACGTATGTGTAAAGGCCACAGGGGTCATTCAATGATATGATTTTCTTAACCCCCTGACCGTCAAATTCCTTTGACGGTTTTTGTTTAATTAAACGAAAAAGGGTAAGAAAAATGAAAAAACATGTTTTTTTGACTTCATTGGTTGCCATAGGTATATCATGTTCTGCACACGCAGCATCTGATATATCGTTCGGTGGTAAATATACACAAACAGATGGAACGCAAGCAAACATTGCTGACGCATTATCCAGTGTGTCATATGAATATACAAAATCAGATGGTACGACTGCAACTGTTGCAGACCATAACACAGCGCCATCTATGACAGATTTTACATACACTGACCGCGAAGGAAATCCTGCTGATTTATCAACAGGCGTGCCGGCACAATCTGATTTCTGGGCAGATACAACAGCAGACGGTGTAAATGTAAAAACGACACAGGCAATCGTTTCTGGTGCAACAGCAAGTCGTGATAATTATACATATTTGAACGGTGCAGGCGAAGAAGTTGTATTGGGTGCAGAAGAACAAGATATGGTTGAAACTCACACTTTGTCAGATTATGCAGGTGGTGCAGAAGTGACAATTACAAATGGTGCAGCCGACACAACATTTGACGGTTCATTGTATTCATTTGAATTAGATAATGGCAATAAATTTACATTATCAGCAGATGGTACACAATTATTAGATGAAAATGGCAATACAGTAACACCAGGTGCAGGCGAAATAATAGAAACAAAATTCAACGAAGCACAGGCTGCATATAACGCAGACAAAGCCGCCGTTGATGCCGCTGTTACAGACACTGGGGCCAAATGGACAACAGAACAAGCAAATTTTGCCGCAGCAGAAGCTGTATTTAATGACGACAGTGCAAAAATTGCAGAATTGGACGGATTCTTTGCAACAGTTGGTGATGCGACTGACGCATATGCCGACGCACAAGCCAAACAACAAGTAGCAAAAGACGCATATGCTGCAAACGATACATTGTTGCAGGCTGCAAAAGATGTTTATGATGCGCCTATTTTGGAAACAATAACCAATGGGGCAAATGATGCGATTGACAGCGCATTGGCCCAGGGTGGTGCAATCCGTTCTGAATTAGACCAGAAAGTAAACCAGTCTGATGCAGAAGCAATCTTTGCAGAAAAACAACAATGGGTTGATAACACATTGGGTATTGAATCTGCAAATTCAGATGCCGTAGCAGACGCATTGACGGGCGAAATCGCTGGGAATGAAACAACATTCAGTGGTGCGATTAACACAATTGATAATGCGGTATCCAAGAACACATCTGATATTGCTGCGAACAAAACCGCAATTGAAACAAATGCAACAAATATTGCTGCGAACAAGACTGCAATTGAAACAAATGCAACAAATATTGCAACGAATGCGACAAATATTGCTGCAAACAAGACTGCAATCGAAACAAATGCAACAAATATTGCTGCAAACAAGACTGCAATTGAATCCGAAGTTGCACGTGCGACGGCCGCCGAAGCAGAATTAGACGGCAAGATTGCATTGAATACAGCGGAAATCGAAGAAGAGGTTGCAAATCGTATCGCAGGCGATGAAATGACTTTGTCAGCCGCCAAAGCATATGCAGATGCTAAAAACACTATGTCTTTGAAGTCTGCGTATGATTATACCGATAAAAAAGTAGATGCGCTGGAAGAAGAATTGTCAGCAGGTATTGCAAGTGCAGCAGCAATGTCTTCGGTTGCGGTATCTAATGTTGCCAAAGGTGAAGTTTCTGTTGGTGGTGGTTATGGATATTATAACAGCCAATCCGCAGTTGCATTGGGTGCAGCAATGGGTCTGACAGATAACTGGTCTGTAAATGCAGCCGCAGGTTTGGCAGATTCCAACGTCACATTCCGCGCAGGAACAAATTACAAATTCAAATTGTTCTGATAAAAATCCCCCAAAAGGGGGATTTTTTTATAGTCTTTTATTGGTGCAGCCTAAAAACTTGACTTTTTTGTCAATTTATTGTATAATGGCGACGAAAGTACGGGCGTGTTCTGCGCCTGGGGAATCTCCAAAAGGATTATTTATGCATATAAATGAATTAAAGGCCAAGACGCCGCAGCAATTGCTGAAAATGGCCGAAGATATGGGAATCGAAAACCCGTCACAATTAAATGTTCAACAATTACGATTCGCAGTTATGCGTGTGTTCGCCGCAGATAAAAAAGTCACACTGATTGGTGATGGTGTGTTGGAACGTATGCAGGATGGTTTTGGATTCTTGCGTGCGCCGGAATCTAACTATCTGGCGGGACCCGATGATTTGTACGTGTCGCCAAATTTAATTAAAAAGTATGGTTTGAAAACAGGCGATTATGTCGAAGGACAAATTCAGGCACCCGCCGCAGAAACAGAAAGATATTTCGCATTGGAAACAATCGAACGGGTCAATGGCGATAATCCGGAAAAATTGAAACATCGTGTGTCTTTTGATGATATGACACCTTTATACCCCGATGAACAGTTGAAAATGGAAGTGTCGGATGACAAAGATAAAGGACGTAATCTGTCGGCACGGGTTATAGATTTGATTTCGCCAACCGGTAAAGGACAACGTTCTTTGATTGTTGCACCACCACGTACTGGTAAAACGGTTATGTTGCAGAATATCGCACATTCAATCGCAACAAATTATCCCGATGTGAAATTGATTGTGCTGCTGATTGATGAACGTCCCGAAGAAGTAACCGATATGCAACGCAGCGTAAAAGGGGAAGTTATTTCTTCGACATTCGATGAACCCGCCGCACGTCATATCCAAGTGGCAGAAATGGTCATAGAAAAAGCCAAACGCTTGGTCGAAGCCGGCCAAGATGTCGTGATTTTGTTGGATTCTATTACACGTTTGGGACGTGCGTATAATACATGTGTCCCATCCAGTGGTAAAGTCTTGACCGGTGGTGTTGATGCATATGCGTTACAGCGTCCAAAACGGTTCTTTGGTGCGGCACGTAATATCGAAGGTGGTGGGTCTTTGACCATTATTGCCACCGCATTGGTCGATACAGGTTCAAAAATGGATGAAGTTATCTTTGAAGAATTTAAAGGTACAGGGAACAGCGAAATTATTCTGGATCGTAAATTGTCCGATAAACGTGTTTACCCCGCCATTGATATCACTAAATCGGGTACACGTAAAGAAGATCTGTTGGTCGGTAAAGATATTTTGTCCAAAATGTATGTCTTGCGCAGGATTATCAACCCCATGGGTACATTGGAAGCAATGGAATTCTTGCTGGACAAGTTGCGTTTAACGAAAACTAATTCGGATTTCTTTAGTTCGATGAATCAGTAAAATTAAATCCCCCGTTCGGGGGATTTTTATATGTGTTTTGTGGCGGTTCGTTACCCCAGTGTGGAATGGGGGTTGGGGTTATTGCTTGCGCAAATATCTGTGGTATGATATAATATTATCACGTCGGTGGGAAGATGTATAGATTTATAACTTCGTTTATTGCTTTGTCTGTCTGTTGTGTAATAAGTCCTGTTTCGGGTAATGTGATGTTTGCCTCTAACGATAATGGTGCTGCAGATTGGGTTGGTGAAAAACCGACAAATACGTCTGATTATAAAAACATGGGAATACACCAGCATTCGGACAGTTCGTCATATGCGTATCAATCTGTCTGTGAATCTGGTGAAGGCGCCTTTACATCGGTTCTGTCGGCGGATGAATCGCAAATTTACATGGCGTGCATTAATCCGTATAAACAATGGCTGCCTAATTCAAATAATACCAAGAATCAGATATTTAAGGTCACTGTATCCAATGATACGCCGATGGCACTGCGCAAATCCGGGGTGGGGTTACGGTTTTCAACAGATTACATTAACTTGGTTGATACATACTGTCGCAGAATGAACTATCGTTTTGAAAATAAAAACAATACGACTTTGGCATGTGGTACGGTGTCGGTTGCGGCCGGTCATTCATCAGATAATGACAGTGCAAATTTATATACCAGTGATTATTGGAATAATGTGGATCCGACACAAACCAATGAATTTATTAATGATGGCATGTTGGAATTAATAGAAAAGGGGCGCATGGGGCCGTTTTGTGAAAAATGCAAACGTGGTGGGGTTGGTGACTGTACATGGACAGATGAGGATGTTGAACCATTCGCTGTTGCGTGTTTGAATCCGAATAACGGAAAGTGGTTGCCAAATTCTAAAAATATGGCCGGTGGGAGGTATCAAATCACATACGATTCCACCGTGCCGTGGGTGCTGCAGAGTCATGATTCGGATTGGCCGAACAGTTTCGAAGAATTGTACATGACGATTTGGGCCGAACGTTGTGAAAAATTGGGGGGCGAACCTGGTGTTAACAATAAGCGGGATGTTTTAATGTGTGTGTCTTCACTGTTGCCTGATACCGAACGTGCCAGTGCGACAGATGAAGATATGGAGCTGGAAGAACTCAAACAACAGCTTGGGCAGTCGGGCGGTCCCAATAATGTT
>JAFXGD010000074.1 GCA_017513285.1 Alphaproteobacteria bacterium | reverse complement strand
TCCATGACGACATAACTGGTTTCGATTGTTTCTGCGACATATGGTGCTTCGCCGTCACGCATTGCAATCATTTCGCCGTTATGCACGACCATCATGTGTTTTGCGCCACCCCGTTCCATTGCCATTTTACCGTTTAACATTTCATTGATATAATCACCATGCATAGGCACAGAAATCTGTGGATGCACCATATCATAGAATCTTTCCAATTCTGGGCGTCCGGCATGTCCACTGGCGTGTACGTTATCGGTATCGAATATAGTATGTGTTTTAACACCCATACGTGCCAATTTATTATACAGGTAAGACACATCTTGTTCACGTCCCGGTATGATAATGGCACTGAATACAACGGTATCGGTTGGCATTAATTTTAATTCTTTGACTTGTCCATGGCACAACCGTGTCAGCATTGCGAACTTTTCACCCTGTGACCCTGTCAAGAATATGGCCTGTTTTTCTGCGGGCAAATCTTTGATTTCGCTGTGCAGATATACATCGTCTTTATTCAAGTATCCAAATTTGATACCCATTTCACGGAATTCCGGCAAACCGACATACGGCACAGGGTTTGGATTACTGCGTTCTTTTATTGCGGCGATTCTGCCTGCGGCCCGTGCGGCTTCTGCGAACATTTTGATACGTGCCAAACTGCGTGAATAACCTGTGATTAATACACGTCCCGGTGCATTTTTCATAATTTCGGTCAAAGTATCACGCACTTGTGTTTCTGTTGTTTGTTTGGTTTGTTTTGAAGAATTCGTAGAATCGCACATACACGCCAACAGTTTTGGATCCGAACCGATTTCTTTCAACCGTGCAAAGTTTGTTGGTGCTTCGATTGGAATATCGTCATTGAATGTCCAATCGCCTGTATGCAGTATTT
Organism: Alphaproteobacteria bacterium; assembly: GCA_017513285.1. GTDB lineage: Bacteria > Pseudomonadota > Alphaproteobacteria > Rs-D84 > Rs-D84 > Enterousia. Next base: position 12,126 of record JAFXGD010000074.1, on the reverse strand, counting down.
TCCCCGCCCCCGTTTTGATAATCAGCATTTGCGCCTCTGGCACACTGTGTGTGACGTGGAAAGTTTCGACTTCAAACGGGTCTAAATCCAAAGTTGCGCCATTATGATCGAATTCGACGATATCCGTTTCCGGGTCAAAGTCCATTTCGATGCCTGCAAAAGTGCGGCGTAAAATTTCTGCGGGGAAACGTGTGCAGTAAATTGGTTTTCTGAATTTTGGCCATATGTATTTCAACGCCCCAATATGATCTTCGTGTCCGTGTGTGATAACGAATCCTATAACATCTTTTTTGCGTTTTTCCAACCAAGTGGTATCACAGTATTGCACATCGCCGGCACCGATTTCTTCATCCAAGAATCCCATACCGCAGTCGACGACCAAATATTTGCCACGATATTTATACAGGTACATATTCTGGCCGATATGTTCCAATCCGCCCAACGCCATAAAGTACACTTTATCGTCATTTGCGTCTGTTTCGTGTTTGTTTGTACCTTTGATTGCACGTGGTGTTTTGGGCTTGTCACCTGCCACCGGTGCATTCTTTTTTTCTTTTACTTTTACCATTTATAATCCTTTTTTTACATTAACGTTTTGCGTAATCACGAAATTCATTACCGATAAAGCACAATTCTTTATCAACAGTGAATCTGTGATTACGCGGCCCATCCCATGGTATTTTATTGTATTGAATAAAGACACAGGGATTAATTTCAATGGGCGCCATCGCCCATAAATTCTTTCTCTAATATATGATAGGTTAAAAAATGTCTAAAATCAAGTAGTGGGGGCAAAATTATCTGCCTTTCAAAATACGTGCTTTATTTTTATCCCATTCACGTTGCTTGATAGTTTCACGTTTGTCGACTTTATTTTTACCGTATCCGACACCCAACAGTACTTTTAATTTACCCCGATTATTAAAGTACAATTTCAACGGCACGATTGTTGCGCCTTTTTCCTGTAATTTTCCAATCAGTCTGTTGATTTGATTGCGGTGCAGCAACAATTGGCGACTTCTGCGTTCATCAAAGTTAACGATACGTGCGGCGGTTGGTAATTTTTGTATTTCGACCCCGGCCAAGAACAAATTATCACCCCGTCTTTGCACGAATCCATCAACGATTGTGACCAACCCGTATCGGATTGATTTAATTTCTGCGCCGGTCAAAGAAATCCCAGCCTCGATTGTATCATCAATCGAGTAATTAAATCGTGCCTTACGGTTTTCAGAAACCTGACCAAACTTTATAATTTGTCGTGCCATTTTTATAATTCTATCTTTGGGTATAACTGTTTTACGTTTTGCATCAGTATAGTTTCCAATTCATCCAATTGCAAATTTTTAATATCGGCCAATACTTTTGCGGTTTCAATCACCATTGCGGGTTCGCATGTTTTTCCACGATACGGCACAGGTGCGCAATATGGCGCATCTGTTTCAATAACAATTCTGTCCAATGGAATTTTTGCGAATGTTTCACGAACGTCGACCGCATTTTTGAATGTTAAAATACCACTGGCGGAAAAAAAGAACCCACGATCCAACATTGTTTTTGCCAAATTCCACGAACTGGTAAAACAATGCATAACCCCCTTGTGTTTACCGGTCAGTATTGCCGCCGTATCATCTTCGGCGTCCCGTGTATGTATCGCCACCGGCAGGTCATATTTATTTGCGATTTCTAATTGCTGTTCGAACAGTTTTATTTGCCGGTCCCGCTTGTCTGTGCCATAATGGTAATCCAAACCGATTTCACCAACCCCAACAACACGTGGGTGGGTTAAAATTTCATCGGTTAAATATTGCACAGCATCGGCGCAATCGTATTCGGGGTGAATTCCAATGGTGCAAAATATATTTTTGTATTTGTCTGCCAACCCAATCGCCGCCGGAATATCATTTGGATCGGCGGTCGGGCAAATCATAATCCCAACACCGGCATCCATTGCACGACCGATTACGGCATCTGCGCCATCTGTATATCTGTCGGTTAAATGACAGTGCGTATCTATAAACATTTTTTGATTTCCATTATTATCTTAAAGATACCGATTTCCGGTTCCAAATATACGTTTTTAATATCTGCGATTGCGTGCGTTGCCAACGGATATAAATCCGCCAAACCAAAGTGCGCAATTGCATCCAACAATATCCCGTGCAATTCCGGGGCAGGGGCAATTTTACGTGCCAACACCATGACATCGGAACTGGTCGCATGGCGATTATTCAACATTTCAATTAAATCGGCATATATTTCGTCACCACCGGATGCCTTTAAGTTTGCGATTTTACCGAAACTGCCATTTGCCAATCGTAACATATCTGTGCTGATATCCTCTTCGGGGATAAAGCGCACACACAGTTCACGTAATTGCGACATGGTCAAAGGCCGCATTTTTTCCACCCGTGCGCGCGAACGCACCGTTGGCAAAACATTTGCCAATTGATGCACCACCAATAAAAACAGTGTTTTTTCGGGCGGCTCTTCCAACAGTTTCAGCATTGCATTTGATGCCGACGTATTTAATTGGTCAACAGAATCTATTAAAATCACACGCCAATCACCGGACATAGACGACATTTGCATTTTATCAATCATTGCCCGCACAGTATATACGGATATAACTTTGCCATCTGGCTTTGGGTTGCCGTGTGCATCAATATTTCGGTCCATATCTATGATAAAGAAATCACCAACATTTCCATAAACCATCTTGGCGATTTTGTATGCCAATGTTGCTTTACCGATACCCTGTGTCCCGGTCAGCATCCAAACCGGATGCATGGGGTGTGTATCACGTTTTTGCCATGCGTCTGTAAATCGTGCCAATGTATCCGCATGCCCGACCAAGCATTCATTATCCATCGGGTGTGGAAATTTATATGCGGTATTATTTTTCTTTTTGGGCGCCATTTTATTCGCCCCCCAACATAACTTTGATATTTTTAATTACACGTCCCAAGAACTGTGTTTTTGTGACTTTATTTTTCGCAACGATTGGCGCACGCAGTAAAACATCGCCATCTTTTTCTGCGATTAATTCGCCAATTTTATCGCCGGCATATACGGGTGCCGCAACCGGGTCGTCAAAGCGTGCCAACACACGCACCCCTTTGATTCCGGATTCTTTATCAACGGTTATTGCAAAGTTTTTATCAACGGTTGCCTGAACCGTATCGGCCCGTCCGTACCATACAGGGATTTCCGTGACAATATCCCCGGGGCGATAGAATACCTTTGTGGTGGTGGTTGCAAATCCGTATTCCAATAACTTTTTCATTTCTGCGGCCAACGCATCATGTCCTTTACCGTTGAATCCATTGATAACGCCGATTAAGCGTCTGTCACCGATTTTTGCACTGGCCACCATGCCGTACCCGCCGTCGGATGTGTGTCCTGTCTTTAATCCGTCCGCCCCACGCATCGTGAACAGCAGTTTGTTATAGTTAACGGTATGTGTACGCCCCCATTCACGACACCAATCTGTTTTATGTTCCTTGAATTCGAAACGCTTGGTTGCAAACATAGGGTAAATATCCGGATAATCTGTAATCAAATGTTGCGCCAGTATTGCCAATTCACGACTGGTCATCAGGTTGTTTGGATTTGGCAATCCGCTGGCATTCCCAAATGTAGATTGTTCCATACCGATGCTGCGTGCTTTCTTTTCCATCATTGCGGTAAATTGCGTTTCGCTGCCCGCCATTTGTTCTGCCACGACAACGGACGCATCGCCCCCCGACAGCACAATCAGTCCCAAAATCAAATCCCGCACGCTGATATCTTGTCCTGTGGTCAGGCATATCTTACTGGCCGGGTACCATTCTGGCCGGTTATAGTCCGCATTTTCGCCCACCGTGAATCGGGTATCCATGGTGATGTTTCCGGCCTTTAATTCATCAAACAGCACCGCCAACGTCATCAATTTTATCATTGATGACGGCGGCATCAATGTATCTGCATTTTTTGCAAAAACTTCAACCCCGGAATCATAGTCGATTAAAAAAGCGGATTTTGCCTTGGTCTTGAACCCGTCGGCATGTGCAACCCCGCATACAAATGATAAAAATAAAGCAATTAATTTCTTTTTCATGGTTTTGAGCATAGCAGTTATAAAGCCGATTGCCAACATAAAATTTATAAAAAAATACCCCGCTTTTATTGCGGGGTATTTGTTATTTCTGGCGTGTCATTCTATCGTATACAATTGTGCGTGCTATTTTGGTCGAATCTTGCAACTGGGGTGGGACTACTTGTTCGGTCTTTTTATCTTCTTTGTTGGCAGTGCTTGCGTCTTTCTTGTCGAATATGGCGAACAATGCAACCAGTCCTGCACATTCCAGTGCCATTACCGTCCAACCGAAAATCATTTCGCACCGCAATTTGTAATCTGACTTTGGGTTAGTGTGTCTATTATATTCAAAGCTACCGTTTCTATATCCCATATTTGCACCTTTTTTATTTTATAAACCTGTCCATTGACTATCAGCATATGCGCCCGATGAAATTATCGCCATCAACCCCAATCAGTTCTATGTCGCAAATTGTGCGTGGTGCAACGGGGCATCCGCCAACGGAAACGCCTATGTCGTGTGGACAACGGGCGATATTGTTTTCTTCAACCAATACTTGAACCGTCTTGCCGATTTGAGTCTGCATAAATTCTGTGCGATTTTGATTGGCTAAATTATTTATAATACGCACACGTTCTTTTGAAACATTGCGGTTTATTTGGTTTGGCATTGTGGCGGCCGGCGTTCCCGGGCGTGGTGAAAACGGAAATGCGTGAATTTTAATGGGGCGGGTTTCATGAACCAAATCCAACGTTTCTTGGAACAGTTCATCTGTTTCCCCTGGGAAACCACATATTATATCCCAACTGAAACTGATTTTACCATTTGCCCGTGCGACCAAATCCCGCACCATTTGTGCATTGTGACGTCGCCCCATGGAACGCAGTATTGTATCCGAACCCGACTGCATAGAAAAATGCATATGCGGCATCATGCGTGGGTCACGCAGTATTAAATCTATGATATTTTTCACATCTGGCACGGCGGGATCAACCGAAGACAATCTTAAACGCTTTATTTCGGGTACATCGTGTAATAACTGTTGACACAGGTCTGATAACAAGAACGTATTGCCGCACTTTTTTTGAACGTATGATGCTATATCGACCCCTGTTAAGACAATTTCACCATATCCATTGGTCACTGCCCGACGAACATCCGCCAGTATTGCATCATATTCAAAAGAAACCGCCCCCCCACGCAGTTGTCGTGTAATACAATATGCGCAATTATGGTTGCAACCATTTTGAATTTGCACGAATTGTTTGGATAATTTTGCATCTGTGTGGTGAAAATTATCTATCTGTGGATTATCGATGTTGATTTGACCTGTATATGCCGACGGCTTCATTTTATCCCTATTACAAATGGTGACGGCATTTGGTATATTTTGGAACAGTTCCGGATTTCTGGTTGCGGCACAACCTGTGATAAACAAGGGTGCATTTGGGTTTTCCCGTGCGATGCGTCGCACGGTTTGTCCGGATTGTCTTTCTGCTTCGGCTGTGACGGCGCATGTATTAACAATAATTGCCGTATTCATATATTGGGCCAACATATTTTGAATCTTTTCTGATTCCAAAGCATTCAATCTGCATCCCAAAGATAATGTTTTTATATTTTTTACTTGCATTTTCACCATCCATGGGCCATTATAACGTGGTTAAAAATGATTTCAACAAAGGAATTAACATGGCTCGTACAACAAATTCTGATACATTACCATATGTGGAAAGTCGTTATGAACTGGGGATGTTGGCATCTCAACGTGTTCGTGATTTGAATGGTGGTGCTGAACCTGTGGTTGAAAAAGGCAACGATAAATTAACGGTTGTTGCGTTGCGTGAAATTGCCAGTGGTAATTTAGATGTCAACATGGTTCGTCATGAATTTGTACAATCGTACAAAGATGCGCCTGCGGCTGTATCTGGCGATGAAGCATTAGAGATAGGCAGTGAAGATCCTGCATTACGTGAAATTGATGCGGAATTGGATGCGGTGTTATCTGCGGATGCGCCTGTTGTTGAAGACGTTGATATGGATGCGGTTGTTGACATGGATGTTGACGCATCTGTTGACGCCGAATAGTCAGATTCGGAGATGTCGCATAGTTGGTCTAGTGCGCCACATTGGAAATGTGGTATACCCGCAAGGGTATCAAGGGTTCGAATCCCTTCATCTCCGCCAGGAATAAAAAATACCCCACACGGGGTATTTTTTATTCCCGTGGGTGTGGCAGTGTGGACGAAGCGTTCGCAATCTGCGATTGCCGGGTTCGACAATGAGTAGGTTTTGCAAACATAGTACGGCAAAACCGTCAGGAATGCCACACAGCCCCGCCATCTGCGGGGCGAGGGAATACTTCATCTCCGCCAGGAATATTCCCCTCCATCGGAGGGGTGTTTTTATTTATAAAAACGGGGAGGGTTCCGCCACCTCCCCACCACAAGGTTACCAGTATGTGCAACGATGTAAATTTGTTGATTTTTATGATGGATATGCTACAGTAGATATATATAAACAAGTATAAGGACAAAAACCAATGAGTAGATAATATCGTATTTTTCAAAATGTGGTGCATAAAAATGCACGGTGTTTAACTGCGATATTATAGGGTTTTTGTTATGGGATTTATATCACTTTCTAATGTCTTTTTCGGCTATGACACGGACAGTAATTTACTGGATGGTGTGTCAATCGTATTTAATAATACGGATAAAATTGCCATTGTCGGTGATAATGGATCGGGCAAGACGACATTGTTGCGTTTGCTAAATGGTGACATTACACCCGATTCCGGTCATGTTGTGCGTAATGCAGATGTTTATATGGTAAATCAATTCAATTCGATTGATAAAAAAAGCGGTGGCGAACGTCAAAGTTATTTGTTGGCGCGGGCGTTTGATAGCAATGCGGAAATTTTGCTGTTGGATGAACCGACAAACAATCTGGACACAGATGCCAAGGCGCATTTTTTTGATGCTTTAACGACATATCCGTTTGGTGTTGTGGTTGTGTCGCACGACCGTGAATTATTGCAGCATATGGACAAGATAGCAGAAATTTCAAACGGTAAAATTCGTGTCTATGGTGGTAATTATGATTTTTATGTTGCGCAAAAACAGTCCGAACAACGCAACCTAGAGTCAAAATATACCGACTGTACCAAAGAGATATCACGTTTAACTGGTACGTTGGTGGTTGCACAAAATACACGCCAACACCATGTTGCAAAACAGGCTAAAGACAAAAAGAATAAGGCATCAGGATCAAGAATTGAAGCAAATGCGCTAAAAGGTAAAAGTCAAGAAACAGAATCAAAGCGTCGTGCAATAATTCAAAAAAAATTAAATGACCAAATTCAGCAACGGCAAATGTTATCTGGTCAAATGCGTGATGATATGATAAAGATTCCATTACCGTCCAAGGCCTTTTACAGCAAAGAGTTGATAAAAATTTCTTCGTTGTATTTCGCATATGCAGACAGTCAAATTTTTAGCAATTTTGATTTTTCTATGTATGGTGCAACACGTGTTCGGCTGACAGGAAAAAATGGAGCAGGAAAATCAACCCTTTTAAAAATAATTTGTGGCAAATTATATCCGCAGTCGGGCGATATAAAAACCTTTGGTCGCATAGTGTATTTGGATCAGGATTTATCGCTGCTGGATTGCGACAAGACGGTTGTTGAAAACATTATGTCAATATCTGGTGTGTTAAAACATGATGCACATGCAATCGCAGCAAACTTTGGTTTTCGTGGTGATGCATCCAAAAAGAAAGCGGGACAATTATCGGGTGGCGAATTACTAAAGGCAACATTGGCAACGATATTAGGTGCCCCCCACCAACCAGATTTACTGATTCTGGATGAACCGACAAACAATTTGGATATCAAAAGCATATCAATATTAGAAGAAGCGCTGAATCAATATCGTGGTGCGATTCTGTTGGTATCGCATGATACGATATTTGCTAAAAATATCAACATAGACAGAATTGTTTGTTTATAGTTTTGTTGGAATTTGTATGCTGTGCTTTTCCAAAATGCTTAAACGTCGTCCAAATAAAAAATCCGGTTTCCCGGATTTTTTATTATTTTTCTGCTTGTTCTGCTTGGAATTCTTGGATGATTTGACGTTGGTATAATGTCAAAGCCTGTTCGCCTTTTTCATTCAGTGTCTTGATTGCTTTTTCATATGATTGCCGACGCAGGGAATCAACATCCCGTTCGTATTCTGCACGGCTTTCGGGTGTGTGTGGTATAATCTGGGTAAAGGTTGTGGTGTCGGCTTGTTCTGTTTTTGCTTTTTGTGGTTGTGATGCTGTGGTTGTGCCATTGCATGCCACAGATGCGAACATCAAGACGCATATCATCGATGTGCTGCGTATGTTTGCCAAAATTCTTTTAGAATCAGATTTCATCTTATATCCTTTTGTTATTATACAATATAGTACAAATGTACATGCATTTCAACATGTGTATCATTTGCAGAACTTATTCCCGTGTTGGCGAATGATTGCAACGCCGTTTACGACATCTGTATCGGCCGTACCTGTGTTGCATGGGCGTGGTTTGATACAGTATCCCATAGATTCCCATTCGCCGTTTATTTGCTTGTGTACCAAACTGTATCCGCTGTTGCATTTTGTTGCCACGCAGGCACAGTTTTTATCCCCGTTGCATTTGTGTGCAGTGATATTTACTGCGGCATAGATTCCATATGTTGCAAATGCGGGCAGATCCTTGCTGTTGCAAGCGTTTCCGATTATGCGTGCGCCCGATTGGTTTGTGCCTTGGGTGACAACAGTTTTTTTGGGATTGGTATTGTTTGGTGCGTTGTTTGTGGCTGTAACAGCACCTGCAACGATTGCGGCCCCTGCAAGCAATGTTGCACCCGTGGCAATGGCGGCGGTTTTTGTGTTTGCCTGCCGTCTGTCAGATGCAGACATCAATTCTGGAGTGCTGACACTTGGTGTTTCTGGTGTCGTTACGACTGGCTCTGGTTGTTTCGGTTGCTCTGGCTCTGGTTGTTTCGGTTGCTCTGGCTCTGGTTGTTTCGGTTGCTCTGGCTCCGGTTGTTTCGGTTGCTCTGGCTCTGGTTGTTTTGGTTGCTCTGGCTCTGGTGTCACCACAACCTGCTGCGCCCCTTTTGGTGTTGTGGGCGGGTTCTTGGTTTGTGTTGGTGTTGGCTGTTGCGGTGTATTCGCTGCGTTCATCGCATCATCTAATATTTGTTGGATTTTGTCGGTAAATATATATTCGGTTGGAATACAGTACCTGGGAAAATCATCCAGTGTATCATACTGGCGCTTCTCTTTTGCTGTTGCAATTCTTCTGTCGCCACTGTTGTGCAGGCATACTATTTTATCGTTACGCACCAATGCGCTGCCTGAATCGCCCGCCCATCCGGCGCATGTTTCTTCCCACCGATTGTCGTCATAATATGTATTTTGCGATATCAGTCTGCAATTTTCCATGATTTTTAAATTTTTTGAATCGTTCAGGCAATCTTCCCAAAAGTATTTGCCGGCCAATTCACGATATTTATCGGAAAAGCTCTCGAAGTATTTTATGGCGGCCTTCAGATCATCCGATGGGCTTTGAATTTGATAGTATTTTAATGTGCTTTCATCAAAATATTCGAAAGTATCATGCAAATCAACATAGCGATTGAACAGAAATGCGAAACGATATGCAGTACGAATGTGGCGGATGTCTTCATCTGATAATACCCGCAGACTGCTGAACCCCGCACGAAAATTAACCGGGCCAGCTGTGGTTGATGTTGTGTATTTTATTTGGATGTCGCTGGCGTTTCGATAGTTGTCGGGGTCTGTTAGTTCTATGATTGCCCAATCCCGCCCGTCGATCGTATAGCCTGTATCAGCTTCTTTAACATCACAGTGTTGACGCAGGGATACGTATGGGTCTGCTTGGTTGTCGTTTCTGATCGCCGGGTTGTCTTTATCGTCGGTGCCGGTCGCAATCAGTGTTGCGGTATAAACATCGCCGTTGGCGGTTGTTACGGTGCACTCATCATTGTCGGCGATATTTGTCACACCACAACACTCTGCGACGTGTTTATTTGTTAAAACGTGTTTGGGCGAAATAAAGATTCCTGTGCCGGCGCCGCCATTTGAATAAATCCGAACAATCTGATTATATTTTGCGTCCGCCCATTTTATGGTACTATGCCGGGCGGCAGAATCATAATCCATCCCATTTACAGAACCGATATATCTGCGTGGGTCGTAATTATAAGTGTCCGCCCGCACCATTTGCGGCAAAATCATCATACATAACCAGATACCCCGATATTTCATCACTGCACCCCTTCACATTCGTGGGCTTTTTTTATTAATTTTTTGGTCAACGCTATCAAAGACGCATTAAATCCGGTTTCGACTGCGCCGGTCACGGCACCGGCGCCCGCCATAACATTCGCCGTGGTGTTTAATTTTGCTTCCTTTTTCTGGCCATCAATTGTATTGTTATTACGAATGCGTTTTGAATTTGCGGCCGCCGATACGCCGGTGCCGACCGCCCCGATTGTTGCCCCGGCCACAGATGTCCCCATAACGGCCGTCATACGCTTTTCGATTTTTTCTATATCTTTGACATTGATGTTTCCGCACATTTCGGTGGTTTTAATTGCGTCTGAATAAATCGGGTTTTCCAATGGTGAAACCCCTAATTTTTGTAATTCTTGTAATTTTTCCTGTAATTGTATTGTTGCCATATTACATGCGGAAACATGCTGAATCAAATCAGATTGGTCACGATTAATCCCTGCCAAAATTGCCGATGCGATATTTGTTGTGGTTGCGGTTGCCATCAATCCCGTCCGCCAATTTCCCAATTTTATAGATTTTTCTTGTTGGTCACGCAATTGTTTCAGTTCTTCTTCATATACTTGTTCCATTGCAGAAACCAAAAATGGCAGAACGTCATCAAAAAAATCTTGATCCGACATGTTGTCTAATGTGGCCTGGTCACAGCGGTTGTTTTGGCACATTTGACGTAAAATTTCTGCAATTTCTTGATCAGTTTTTTCTTTTTTAATACCAACGGCCAATGCGCCACCGGCGGCCACAGTGCCGACGGATGTAATGGCGGTGTTTGCGATACTGACCCCCGATATGTCGGACAACTCTTGTGAAATGCCATTACATGCGGTATGTGCAATCTCTAATGCTTCATATGCTTGGCCGATTAAGATACCTTCGGTTATATGGTCGTTTGCAGACACAGGCAACGCAGCAGTTGCCATTACGGTTGATAAAACACAGATACGCATACGGCCAGACAAACCCCACCCCCGAAATAAACAGCATAATTATATCATAATTTGACTGAAATCACAAAGAAAAAGAGCAAAAAATAAAAATATAAAAAAGTACTTGCATTTATAAAAAATATATGTCATTATACACCACGCAATGCGAGCGTAGCTCAGTTGGCTAGAGCGCAACCTTGCCAAGGTTGAGGTCGAGGGTTCGAGCCCCTTTGCTCGCACCAGTTATTTTAAAACCACCCGGAAGGGTGGTTTTTTAAATAACTCGAGCAAAGGGGCGAGTTGCGAGGCGAGGGGGGGTATCCCCCCGAAGTACTTTGCGAAGCACCAAAATTTGCATGCGAAAACCAGCGCAGCGCAGTTTAAGCAACTGCAAATTTGCGCACAGGCATGCCAATGCCGAGCGAACATTTTAAAAACCGTCCATTTGGGCGGTTTTTTGATTTTGTCGGCAAAGGGGCGAGTTGCGAGGCGAGGGTGCAGCGCAGCGTGCTGTCATTCCTGCATACGGGCCCCGCACAAACATTTGTTTGTGTGGGTGCAGTCCAGGCAGGGACACGGACTTTAACCCCCCACTTAAAAAATCAATGTCCCCCCATGCACAGATTATGTATGGACTTGACAAAAATAAAAAAATGACTATATATACCATGGTTGGGCGGTAACCAAAGGAGTTAAAAATGACATTGAAACAGAAAATTAAAAATTTTAGATTGAATTTGCGTGACTTGGGTCACCAGATTACAGGC
>JAFXGD010000073.1 GCA_017513285.1 Alphaproteobacteria bacterium | reverse complement strand
TTCCATTTTTGATATAAATTTGGGCAGTTGCCAAAATGATATCTGATCCGGTTGCAGGTATCTGTCCAATACGGTTTGTGGGGTTAATAATGTTGGGGTGTGCCAATCGGATTGATGGGTGTTGCCGTCTTGGGTCCAGATGGTTGCATCCGTCGCAGACAGCCCAGAATCAGACAGACGTATCTGGTCCGATTGAATGCGGTTTACCAATTTAAAGTCCGGTGTTTGGGTGTAAACAGTTGCGTTTTCAAAAATCAAATCGGCCCCAGATTTATGTATCGATTTGGCATTTAATGTTATAAAGCCACTGTCCGATGATTCGCGCAACCAAATTGCATTATCTATTAATTGTAAATGGTCGGTTGTAATATTCTTTGTGCTTAAAGAAACAGAATATGGGTTTATAATCATCGTCGCAAATGCGCCAATCAAAAATGCACCAATCAAAAATGGGCGGGATGATTGATATGGGGACAGACCCGCACTGGAAACAATAATGTTTTCGGAAGATTTAGTTAAATTATATGATGTCAACAGTGTACCCATAAACACCGCCATTGGTAAAAACATGGGCATGTATTCCAACAGACGCACCCACGATTCGTACAATGCCGCAACCGCCGTCGGATTAGATGGCAGGCGTTCAACAAATGTTACGGCGAATATAATCCCGCATACAACCAACATAACCAAACCAACGCCCATAAAAAATCGGCGCAGTAAAAAACGATTTAAAATATTTAATCTGAACATATCTGTATAACTATACAGCCTTAATTTGATAATTGCAAAATTAAAATGAATGCGTATAATCTTTACAATTATTACAGTACAGCAGAGGTAAAGGTATGGAAAAAAAACCAATTTCAAGGCAGGGATTTGATAATTTATTGAAAGAATTAAAGGATTTAAAGGAAAATCAGAGGCCTGAAATCCTGAAGGTGGTGCAGTGGGCGCGGTCTTTGGGGGATTTGTCCGAAAACGCAGATTACAGCGCCGCAAAAGAAAAACAAAGACAAATTGATGCACGTATCAGATTTATCGAAGGTGTAATTGAAAATGCCGCCGTTATTGATATTGAATCTTTGACCGGGGACAGAATTATGTTTGGCGCACGGGTTGTCGCAGAAGATGAAGAGGGTAATAAACTGCAATGCAGAATTTTGTCCGATGTGGAATCCGATGGTCGGACGGTTATATCATGTACTTCACCGGTTGGACGGGCCATGATTGGGCGGTGCGTTGGTGATACATGTGTGGTCAGATTGCCCGGTGGTGAAAAAGAATACGAAATATTAGAAGTAAAGTTTAAAGAGTAATTTTTGTGGGGGAAAATTATATGGCCGTTCGTGTTTTGCCAGATTTCTTAATTAATCAAATCGCCGCAGGTGAAGTGGTCGAACGACCCGCCAGTGTGGTAAAAGAATTGGTGGAAAATGCGCTGGATGCGGGGGCAGACCAAATTGTTATAGATGTCGTTGATGGTGGACGTACTTTAATCAGTGTTATTGATAATGGGTCGGGTATGTCACGTGACGATTTGGCACGGGCAATAACACGACATGCGACGTCAAAATTGCCAGATGATGATTTGTTGAATATTAACTTTATGGGTTTTCGTGGTGAAGCGTTGCCATCTATTGCGTCTGTGTCCGATATGACAATTGATACGTGTAATGGGATGGATGAAAACGGGTGGCAGATTGATTGCAATACGGGGGAAATTATACCTTCGGATTGGATGTCGGGTACCAGAATTCGTGTGCGGAACTTATTCGGACGAACCCCGGCCAGGTTAAAGTTTTTGCGTGGTGACAGGGCCGAAATGATGTCGGTGGTCGATGTTGTTAAACGCTTGGCAATGGCACGACGTGATGTGGGATTTGTGCTGAATAACAAATGGCATTTCCCAAAAGGTCAGGATTTATCCGCCCGTGTCGGCGCCGTTATGGGTGAAGATGTGGTGGGGCGTATGTTACAGATTGATGCCGAATCGACTTCGGGGGCAGGGTTAAAATTGACGGGATTGGTGTCAGAGCCGACTTTGCGACGTGCGTCATCTGTTGATCAATATTTGTTTGTAAATGGGCGGCCCGTTAAAGATAAAGTTTTGGTTGGGGCTTTGCGGGCGGCGTATATGGATGTTATGCATGCACGTGAATTCCCGTTGTGTGCGCTGTATTTGACACTGCCGACAAATGCGGTTGATGTTAATGTTTCGCCCGCCAAAACAGAGGTGCATTTTTTAGAGCCATCCCATGTGCGGGCCTTTATGATAAAAGCGATGCGGGACAGGTTGGCCCAAGTGTTAAATCAAACAATGCGTGTTGCGCCGACGTCTGCGCATGCCGTGGTGCCAAAATCTGTGGCGCCGATGTCACGTATGTTTTCTGTGCCAATGCACCAAGAAAGATTCAGCGCACATGATAAATTGTCTGCGACGGCAACGGAAATGTTCGCAAATGCTGCGCCGGTGGAACGGGTGGTGCCGAATGCCGTTGATGCGCCGCATGCGCCCAGTGTGCCAATTGCAGCAGATTTGCCGTTGGGACGTGTGGTTGGCCAGGTTGGAAATAAATATATCATCGCCCAGAAAGAAAATAATATGGTTGTTGTTGATCAGCATGCGGCGCATGAACGTATAACGTATGAAAAATTAAGAACACGACAGATAAAAGGGCAGCCTTTGTTAACGCCAATCGTTATAAAAATGCGTGAAGAAGATTTAGTGGCGATAACGTCTGTGGCCGATGAATTAAAAGCGTCGGGTTTGCATGTTGATGCGTTCGGGGATGATGCAATTGCAATATTTGAAAAGCCGGCCGATTGGGATTTAGATTGGGCGGATTTACTGCGGGCGGTGGCAGATGAAGTGCGTGCAAATGGATATTCGGCCCAGGTGAATGAAAAACTGCATTTAAAATTGGCGAATTATGCATGTCATCGGTCTGTACGGGCAGGGCAACGTTTGGATATGATTCAAATGGATGCTTTGTTGCGTGATATTGAACGTACCGAACGGGCCGGACAATGTAATCATGGACGGCCGGTTTATAAATTTATTCCATTGACCGAAATCGATACATGGTTCGAACGGTTATAGATGTGATTTTTGCTGTATTTTTCCTTTACTTTTCTAGGTTTTTTTACTATTGTGCCATTATTAAAGCAAGGAGAAATACATGGAACAAACAGCACAAGTCGTTGATACAGTCGTGCAAACAGGCGCAACAACCGCACCCCAAGGCAGTGCGTGGGGTTTGATATGGTATTGCGTTATTGCATTTGCAATCATCTATTTCATGATGGTGCGACCAAATAAAAAACGTATGGCCGAATATCAAAAAATGTTGGATTCTTTGAAAGAAGGCAATCGTGTTATGGCCGCAGGTATCTATGGAACAATTAAGAAAGTTAATGAAAAAACAATCGATTTAGAAGTCGCAAAAGGCGTTGTTATAGAAGTAAATAAAAACGCAGTCGCAGGTATCGCAGAATAAGAAAGGGTTTGGTTATGTTTAAAAAAATGGCAATTGTTTTTGTTGCAGTGTTTTGTATGTTGTTGGCGGTGCCAACTTTGATGCCCAGTGTGGCGCCTTATTTCCCAAAGTGGATTGGACCTGTGCCGTTGGGGTTGGATTTAAAGGGTGGGGCGCAGTTGTTGTTAGAAGTTGATACAACAACAATGTTCCAAGAAAAAACACAACAATTGTATGAAGAAACACGCAGCGCACTGATTGACCGTGAAAAGGGTGTGATTCGTTTTTCAAATTTGCGTAATCATGACGGGGTTGTGTCTTTGGTTGTGCGTGAAGAAAATCAAGTGTCGGATGCAAAGGGACGCTTGAAGGCTTTGTTTGGAAATACGGTCGATATTACGTCGGATGATAAAACAATTAAACTGACTTATTCAGATAAACAAAAACAAGATATGGTCCAAGATGCGTTGGCACGCAGTATCGAAATCGTTCGTCGTCGTATTGATGCGCTGGGGACAAAAGAGCCTTCTATTCAAAGTCAGGGTGGAAAGTATATCTTGGTGCAATTGCCGGGGGTTGATAATCCGGAACATATTAAAAACTTAATCGGTCAGACCGCAAAAATGACTTTCCATTTGGTGAATGAAACGGTGACCAGTGAACAAATGGCGGCCGGACGTGCGCCGAATGGTACAGAATTCTTGCCATATATGGATATGCCGGGGCAATTGATACCGGTTTATTCACGGGTAGAGGTTTCGGGTGAATCATTAAAAGATTCCCAGGCGGACTTTGACCAAAATAATATGCCGGTTGTTTCAACGGTCTTTGATGCGTCGGGCGCACGCCGATTTGCCAAGTTGACCACCGAACACGTAAATGAAAGATTCGCCATCGTGTTGGACGGTAAAGTGTTGTCTGCACCGGTGATTCGTGAACCGATTCCCGGTGGCCGTGGCCAGATTTCCGGTGGCTTTACTTTGCAAGGCGCCAAAGATTTGGCCGTGTTGTTGCGCAGTGGTGCGTTGCCCGCACCGTTACAGGTAATCGAAGAACGTACCGTTGGTGCCGGTTTGGGGGCGGATACAATCGAAAAAGGTAAAGTGGGTTCGGTTGTCGGCGTGTTGTTCATATTTATATTCTTGCTGTTTGTGTATCGTGGATTTGGAATTATTGCATCAATTGCATTGATGGTGAATTTGGCCATGATTGTCGGATTG
>JAFXGD010000072.1 GCA_017513285.1 Alphaproteobacteria bacterium | reverse complement strand
GTTTGACCGACAACGCCTTGAAAACGTCGTGTTGGTCCGGGTTGAAATCTTTACGGTCAATTTGCATAATCGTTCGGTTTAGAATCCGGCGGGCAAATCATCATCGCCGCCCATTGGTTGATAACCGCCGCCGGGCGTGTATTCGGGAGCCGGGGCCGGGGCCTGTTCGGGTTTCTTTCCGCCCAACAATTCCATTTCTTCCACGACGATTTCGGTAACGTACCGGGTTTGTCCGGCGTTGTCTTGGTATGTGCGGGTTTGTATTTTGCCCTCAATCAAAAGCGGGATTCCCTTTTTTACGAATTGTTCGCACACGCCCGCAAGGCCGGTTCGCTTGACAACGATATTGTGCCAATCGGTTACGTCGGGAATCTGTTTGCCGTCCCGGGTCGTAAATCCGCGTTCGGTCGTGGCCAACGTGAATTGCGCGACCTTTCCGCCGTCTTGGAACGTGGTAATTTTCGGGTCTTGGCCAACGTTCCCTTTCAAAAATACTTTGTTCATTTTGTAAACTGTTTCGCCAAATTTAACAATAATTTTCAATCATCGAATTTTACGCCATCCAACAGGAACCGGCGTTTGTCCTTTGACCAACCGGCCGCCGCGTTTAGGGCGTCCCGGTCCGCATCCCGGACAAATTCGACCCAATATCCGCCGTTGTAACCGCTTTCGACAATCCGGACCAACCGGCCGACGATATAACGCCGGAATTGCTTGTATGCGCTTGCGTCGTTCAAGTCAACAACGCGCCGGGTGTGTTTCGGGTGCGGCGTCTTTGGTGCGCGGCCGTTCCGCTTGAAATTCGCTTTGGCAAAGTCTTTCCGGATTGACCGCCGGACCAATTCGTTGTAATCTTTCATTCTTCCGCGTCGTATGGTTCCGGTTTGTCAACGGCCACGAACACGGGTTGCAACGGTTGCCCGAACGTCAAGACGCCCAACCAAATTTTTCCGGTTTCCTGTACGCGTTTCAGTTCGTCCGGGGACAATTCCCAACACGTCAAGATTTCGCCGGATTTTCCGCCCCGGTATTCGGCCGGTAACGGTTTGTATTCGGGTTGGTTCGCGCCAAAAACCACGTTTGCGGCTTCAAAATTTACGGGTTCCATATTCCTTTTTCAGTTGTTCAACAATCAACAGGTTTGCCCGGTATATTCTCATATTGCGCCGGTCGCCATTTTCCCAACGGTTATGCATTTCGAACGAAAGGATGTTGACGTTTCGCGGGTCGTGCGCCATTTCCGGGTGTGCGCCACGCGTCAAGATGTGGGAAATATACGTTGCCGAATATTGACGCAACGGGCGCATCGTTTCCGCGCAAATGTGCGGGTAATGGTCCCAACAAAACCGGTAAAACCGTTCGTTTTCCGCCGGGGTGTGGCCGGTCCCGAACAATTCCCGTTGGATTGAAACCCGCAAACGGATTTCCATTGTAAAACGCCGGTCAACCAACGGTTCGATTCCGTGCGCTTTGCAAAGGTCGTATTGTTCGCGGGTATCAATCAAGAACGGTTCCATTATTCGCCGGGCATATCATCGTGGCCGTCCAACGGGTCCGGTTCATCATCGGCCGCGCCGTTGTCGCCGAACAAAGACATTTGCGCCTGTTTGCCCTTGAACAAATACGCGTAAACCTCTTTTTTGATGGATTCCACAATGGTTTCAAGTTCTTCTTCGAACCCGAACGAAATTGTGGCCATCTTAATACGCGTGGTATTGATGCACGTTTTTAGGCCGTTGGGCGTTTCGAACACGGACGTAATGACGACGCCCGTATTGTCGCCGGTCCCGGACCAAGCGACGCCGCGAACCTCAATTTTGGCCAACAGTTCGTCGGCAAAATTGCGGGCCAACATCTTTTTGGATTCGGGCAATTTCATTTCGTCGGATTCCAACAAAGTAAGAAACGACGTAATGTTGAACACGCGGGCCACGATTGTACGCAAGTCCGCGAACATCGCCAACAAATCCGGGTGTACGTCGCGGGTACACGTTTCGTTCCGGTCAATCAACGACGTTTCGCCGTCAACGATTTGCGTTACTTGGTATTCCGCTTGGATTCCGCCTTTCGGCAACAACTTGACCTTGGACAAATTAAAGTCCTTTTCGGTCGGGATGGTCTGTAATTCTTTTTCCATATCGCTATGGTATTAGGATTGTTTCGTGTTTTCCGGGGCCGCCGGTCCGGGTTCCAATACGGTTAACGCCACGTCAATAAGTTTAACCACATCTTCCAAAACCGCGACGTGTGCCGGGGAATGGTTGTGTTTCTTGGTGTGCGTCAACCAATTGTTGACAAATTCCCGCGTGAACGACGGGGTGTTGTGAAATTCAATTGTCTTTGGCATAATATCGGGGTTTTAATCGCCTTTGCAAGCCGGGCCGCATCCGGGAACGCGTGACGCATCGGCCGGGATTGACGTAAAAAACGTTACGTCGGTTTTGCAATCGCTTTCGTAATTGTCAACGTTTATTTCAACATTAACACGTTTTGCGCCTAATTGTTCGCGCAATGTCGCAACCGCCGCCATTGCGGCGTTCTCAAAATCTTTAATCTTTACGTCCATTGTTAAAAATCGTTTTGGTCCAACAGTTTGGCCGCCGCATCCGTTATTTTCTTCAAATTTTCGATTTGCGGGGCTTTCGCCGCTTGGACGGGTAATTTATCATCTTTTTCGTTTGCGTCCAAAATAGGGCCATTTCCGGCCGTTTTCTGGGACGCGCCGAATTTCTTTGCCGAATCGGCCGCAATCTTGGCGGCGGAATCCGTCGGTTTGGCCTGTTCGGCCGTTTCTTCCGGGTATTCCTTTATTTTCAGTTCGACCAATCCCAATTCAAGGATAACGGGCAAGCAACGGGCGACCGCCTTTGTATCGTCCAACGCATCGTGTGCGTGGAACGTTTCGCCCGGGAAACAACGGGCGTACAGTTCGCCAAGATTCGGGAATTTCAGTTTTCCCCAACTTGTACGGGCATCAACCCATTTCATTGTCGAACGCATCGTGTCAATTCGCTTTCCCTTGAACAACGCTTGTTCAACGTCGTTTGCGTCGTAATATTCCCGGCCAAGGTCGCGCAAGATGTTTGCTTTCACAATGCCGGTATCGAAATGGATGTTGTGGCCGCAAATCAACCCGGCGTCGTGGCAATCCTGTATAAACATATCCACGACGGCGGCGAACGGTTCGCCGTGTTCCATCGCGTATTCGGTCGTTATTCCGTGGATTTCCACGGTTTCGTCCGGGATGGTCCAACCATCCGGCCGGATAATGTGGTTTTCTACCTTGCAACCGTGAATCCACGCCATTTGCACGACGTGCGGGTATTCCATAAAGTCAACGTCCCATTTGGCGGCGCGGTCCGGAATACCGGTCGTTTCGGTATCGAAAAATAAAACGTCGTTAATCGTCATAATGTCGTATCGCCTTTTGTGTTACTTGGTATCAAGAATCGCCCGGGTCCCGTCGGGTTTATTCCCGTACAACGTCCCGAATTTCATACCGGCCCATTCGCGTTTCGCGTCGGCAAAGTTGTGGACGGTAAACGACCATCCGGAACCGGCAATTGTAAAATTCACGTAATCGTTTTCGTTAATCTTTCGCATATCGGTAATTGTTAAAGTGTTCGCGGGTCCTCAATGTAAACGTACAGGTTTTCGGCGGCGTATTGCTTCAACCAATCCAAGAAATCCGACATTTGGGTTGTTGTCAATTGGCGGGCAACGTGTTGTTCCGCGCCATCATACCGGAATCCGCCCGGGTATTGGGAAATCAACCAACGGTCGGTCGCATCTTCCGATTTCCGCGTACCCTGTTCGCGTAACGCTTCCACGACGCACGGGATAACGTAATTGTAATAATACGCCTGTTGCAAGGCCGTTGAACCGGGCGCGGCGGCTTCGAACCGGACGACAACCCGTTTGCCCTTATTGGCCGCGAAAAACGCGTTTAACCGGTCCATCGGCAACCGCAATTGTCCGTTGTCGGTAATAATGCCGGATTCGCTTAATATGTCCATCGTCAATTCGCTTTTGCTTTCGGAATCAATACGGGTTCCAATTCCGGGTATTCCTCAACGACCATTTGGGCGACGGTCAAATTGTACGCCTGTTGTCCAATTTGGCGAATGTATTTGCGTTGGGCGTGGCCCCGGGTCGAACCGCCCGCCACGACCTTGGCATATTCAATCGCCAATTCTTCCGTCGTCAAGATTTCCAACGCGTCCAATGGATGCGCGGGCAATTTGTAACCCTTTGCGCCGCCAACCTTGCGCATCGCTTGGTATGATTTCCGTATGGCGTCGCGGTCGGTCTTTTGGGCCATCCAATAGGCGGCCAAATTTTCGACGAATCGCGGCATAACAACCACGTCGAAAATGGTTTTGCCCTGTAACGCCTTGCAAGATGCAATCTTTCGTTTCGTTTCTTTGTCTAACATACCCGTTCAAATTTATAT